>JAHWKW010000009.1 GCA_019347675.1 Actinomycetota bacterium
CAAGGTCTGCCGCTCGTCGTCGTTCAGCTCGATCGCCACCGTCGGTCGCCCCGCACGCCCCATGCCAGCTCCTGGTCGCCACCATCAGCCCGTCACAGGGAATCTACACCCGCCCAGCCATTATTTAGCGTATTTAGCGGACGGCACACTAGCTCCCGTCGCCGGAATCGTCCTCGTCGGTGCGCTGCTCGGGGGTGTGACGCGGGCCCGGCTGCGGGGGCGGTCTCTTCCTCGTCCTGGCCGGTGCGTTCCTGTGGGGTGTAGCGGGGGGTGTCGGGATCGGTGTCTGGATCGGTGTCGTTGCGTTGTTCGCTCACGTTGCTGCCTTCCGCGCGTCCGTGTGGGTCAGCTCGCCACTTCCTCCGCTCGCTCGGTGGCCTGCTGGCTGCGGATGTGTTGCGTGTCGTCGTGGATCTCGTCGATCTCGTCGCGGATCTGCCGTAGCTCGCGTCTCAGGTCGGTGATCTCCTCGCGCAACGGGACGATCTCCTCACGCAACGGGCCGATGGTCGCCTGCTGGGCGAACCGGAACGGCGCCTGCACGAGTTGACTCGCGGTCTCTTTCAACCTCGCCATCGTTGCTCCTCGGTCGTGGACTACGACCGACGGTACGGAGGCGGGCCGAGCCCGCGGGCCTCTCGGTTGGTCGTTCGTTCACGAGGCTGCCAGCGGCCACTGGTGACGCGACCGGGGGCACGCAAGCGTTCTTCCAGGGCAGCGGTGTGCGAGCGGGGGGAGTCGAACCCCCAAGCCCCGAAGGGCACCAGGACCTAAACCTGGCGCGTCTGCCGGTTCCGCCACGCTCGCGCGGCGACAGGGTACGACCGGGCGGGTTCCGTCGGCGCCGCCGTACGCTGCGCCGATCGGTGAGGAGGCTGCCGTCGTGGGCGACGATCGTGGGGCGGCGGGGCGCCGCCTGCGACTGCGGCGCACCGCTGCGGTGGCGCTGATGACCGCGGCGCTGGTCGCCATCCTGGCGCTGGTCGGGGTGGTGCTGTCCGGCGACGGTCCGCCCGGCCGCCCAGCAGCGTCCCCGGAACCCATCGCGTCGGCCGACGGGATCGTGCTCCGCCGCCTCGTCGTCACCGACGCGCTGGATCCCCGGACGGGTCAACCGGCCGCGCCCCGCGACCGCTTCGAGATCGGCGAACGGGTCGTGGTGTGGGTCGACGTGGATTACGACCGCAGCCGTCCGGGGCGCGACGTCCTCCGGTTCGTGTTCACGCGGACGGACGCGGACGTCGACGAGCTGTTCACGTCCACGGTCCGCATGCCGCAGCCGTTGGGCACCGCGGCCGCTGGTCTCAGCGCCGCGTACACCCAGCAGCCGGGTCGCTACCAGGTGACCGTCTACGCCAACGACCAGCCACTGGCCAGCGCCGACTTCACGGTGGCCGCATGATCGCGCTCGTCGACGTGGGTCTCGACGGCCGCTGCTGTGCCCCGCCAGGGACTCGAACCCCGAACCTGCCGATTAAGAGTCGGATGCTCTGCCAGTTGAGCTAGCGGGGCGAACCGTCCACACGGTCCGTGACAGGACGGACGTGGGGTGAGTGAGGGGATTCGAACCCCCGACCTCCTGGACCACAACCAGGCGCTCTCACCAGACTGAGCTACACCCACCAGGTGCGCGTGAAGCGTACGTGTGGGGGGTGGGACGTGCAAAGGTCCGTGGCCTCACTCCCACACGTGGGACGTGCAAAGGTCCGTGGCCTCACTCCCACCGGCGTAACAGCTGGCTGAGGTCGTCGCTTCCGACGTTCCCGCCGGACAGGATCACGCCGACCCGTCGGTCGCGGACACCGGCCGCGTCGCTGAGCACCGCGGCGAGCGCCACCACACCGCTGGGTTCGACGAGGAGCTTCAACCGGTTCAAGACGAACGTCAACGCGGCCAGGATCGCCGCGTCAGACACCGTGACGATCCGGTCCACCCGTTCGCGGTTGACGGCGAAGGTCAGCTCACCGGGGGTGGTGGCCCGCAGCCCGTCCGCCACCGTCCGTGGAGTCGGGATCGACACCCGCTGGCCGGCGGCGAACGAACGGGCGGTGTCGTCACCATCCGCGGGCTCCACCCCCACGATCTCCACGTCGGCGAGCGTCCCCCGGGCGGCGGTGGCGCACCCGGCGATCAGTCCGCCGCCGCCGACGGGGACGACCAGCGCGTCGAACGCTCCCGCGTCCTCGATCAGTTCGAGCGCGGCGGTGCCCTGACCTGCCATGACCCGCGGATCGTCGTAGGGGGGGATGATCGTCGAACCGCGCTCATCGGCGAGCTGGTGGGCGATGTCCTCGCGATCCTCGCGACCGCGGTCGTAGGTCACGATCATCCCGCCGTAGGCGATCGTGGCGGCGCGCTTGGCGGGTGGCGCGTCGGCCGGCATGACGATGGTCGCGGTGGTGTCCAGCAGGCGTGCCGCCAGCGCCACCGCCTGAGCGTGGTTCCCCGAGGAGTAGGCCACAACGCCCCGTGCGCGTTCCGCCTCACCCAGCGACGCCATCGCGTTGTAGGCGCCCCGCAGCTTGAACGACCCCGCCCGCTGCAGGTTCTCCGCCTTGCAGACCACACGCGCGCCGCTGCGTTCGTCGAGGGACCGTGCGGTGACCAGCGGAGTGCGGTGGACGACGTCCGCGAGCCGGCGCCCCGCGGCGCGGACGTCGTCGAGATCGATCACGGCACATCAGCCTCCGGCCAGTCCAGGTCGCCACGCGCCGGCAGCGCCCCGATCGCGCGGCCGGCAGCGCCCCGATGACCGAAGGCCCCGACGGGGGGCGGGGCCTTCGGGGCACAGACGCCCATGGGCACCCCGAGAGGGCCCCGCATCTGTGGCCGGGATCACTCTAGGCTGACCGCGACCGCGAACGCGAGCTTGCCTCGAAGTGGCCGCGAGCCTCGAGGCCTGCCTGGCGGTACTCTGCCGTGGCGGCGACCGTGGCCGCCGACTCCTCGCGCCCGTAGCTCAATTGGACAGAGCAGCCGGCTTCTACCCGGTGTTCGTTGCAGGTTCGAGTCCTGCCGGGCGCGCTTCCAGCCCACTGCGTCAGCGGGGGCGACCGCGGGGGATGTACCCCTTGGGCATCGGCAGTTCGCTGTCTGAAAGCGCCCGTAGCTTCGTGTCGAGCGACCCTATGTCCTGCTTCTTGATCCGGCGCGGCAGACGCATCAGGTGCATCCGCAGTTCCCCCAGGCCGACCTCGTCCTCGCCGTCCCCGATGATCACCTCGTGGACCGGTGTGTCGCCGACCACGCGCTGCATGCGTCGGTGTTCCTTCTTCAACATCGACTGCACGCGCGGACGTGCCCCCTCTCCGACGAGCACCACGCCAGGCCGTCCCACGACGCGGTGGACGAGATCCTGCTTGCGAGTGACGGCCACGGCGGCTGTGACCCGCCACGGCCCGCGCATCGTCTGGATCACCGCCAGCGCAGCACCGGGTCGACCTTCGATCGATCCGAGCTGGACGGAGGTGGCCCGCCGACCGAGGACCACAACCGCCGCCAGCAGCCCCAGCGTGACCCCGACCGCGGCCCCCACGATCGCGTTGGCGGTCAGCAGCCCGATCGCGAACACGATCGCGAAGACGCCCACGCCCACGGCGGCGATCAGCGGGACCGCCCGCGGGTCGGCCTCGCGGGTGGTCTGGATCACCAGCCATATCTGCCGCAGTCGGTCCATGCGCGCCACACCGATCGGGTCCGCCGCGAGCGTAGACGGCACCGGCTGGACGGTTTCCGGTGGGTGGCGGTCGGCTTGCCCGAACGTCCGGCACCGCGCCGGCCGCGACGCGCCATGCTGCGGGGGCACCTGCTCCAACGAAGAACGCGACGGAGATGCTCGTGCGGAGGCTGTCCCACACACGTCGCCTCGCGGGCACGGTGGCCGTGCTGATCGCGACCGCCGCCTGCGGGCCCGCAGAGCAGCCCGGACCCGCCACCACCCCCACCGAGGAGGTGACACCCAGCCCGGGTGAGGTCACCGCCACCGCTGCCACCCAAGGCGATCCTGTCGAGGAGGAACACGGCGCGGCCGAGCACATGACGGTGTGGGCGACCTCGATCGTGGTCGGCGTCCACGAGGTCACCGAACTTGACGGGGAGGTTCACGCCAACGCCGTGCAGCTGCGTTCCCACTTCGACTTCCTGCTCCGCGAGCATGCTGCTCTGGTCGGCCACGCCACCCACGCCGCCGTCGATGGCGCCTACAGCCCTCGTGCTGCGGTGCAGGTTGCGCTCACCGACAACACCGAAGAGCTGGCGAACGAGATCCGTGAGCTGTTCGACAGTCCCTTGGCCGAACGCTTCGAGGAGGCCTGGACGGCCCACGTCGACCACGAGCAACGCTACGTCGAGGCGATCGTGTCGGGCGACGCCGCCGGTGCTCGTGTGGCGATGCAGGACCTGCGACGCAACGCCGACGAGCTCGCGGACACGGTGGTGTCGCTGACCGGTGGCACCGCCGACCGGGCCATGGTCGCCGAGGACATCACCTCGCACGTCGACACGATCACGTCGGCCGTCGACGTCCACGAGCAGCCCGACCAGTGGTACGGCGCGCTACGGGACGCTGTCGAGCGCATGGGAGAGGTCGCCGCGGGGCTGGCCGGAGTGATCGCCGAAGCCCAGCGCCTGGAGGGCGACATCGACTCCGAGGTGGCTCGCCTGCGTGCTGAGTTGACCGGCCGCATGGTCGATGACGTGGTGTTCACCGCCATGCTGACGCGGGCCACGCTCGCGCCCGACGAGGAGGCGGCGCCCGTCGAAGACGTGGTCGACGCTGTCACCCGGTCTCTCGCCGCGACCCTGGGCGAGGCGCTCGGAGACGAGTTCAGCTCGCATCTCGAGGAGCTCTGGCACGAGCGGACCGACGCCCTGGTGGCCTACGCCGAGGCGGTGGCCGAGCGCATCGAGGCCGAGGA
The DNA here is from genome assembly GCA_019347675.1 of Actinomycetota bacterium. Taxonomy (NCBI): domain Bacteria; kingdom Bacillati; phylum Actinomycetota; species Actinomycetota bacterium. Next base: position 4,917 of record JAHWKW010000009.1, read on the forward strand.
GGCCGGCGAGGAGATCGGCGAGGCCGAGGAGGCCGCCGAGGAGGACGCCCTGGAGCGGCTGGACGAGTTCTCCCAGGAGCTCGCCACGCTGCTGGAGGAGGCCACGGGCGGGGCGCTGGAGGTGACGATCATGGAGCGAGACGCCGCCGAACACGTCCGGACGATGACCGCGACGATCGACGCGCAGGCACGTCGCTTCTAGACGCTCTCGAACACGGCCGCCACCACCGCGTGTCGCCCGTCCGGCCACCGCGCATGGCCCCACATGGCCTCCCTCGACCGGCCGGACGGCCAGGGGGCGGTGTTTGCCTGTCGACGTGACCCCCGAGGGCCTCGGCTACAGTCGCCGCATGATCGGTTGGGCTCGGTCGGGGGTGGGACGCGCGCGGCGGTGGCCCTCCCGTGCCGCTGCGGTGGCCGCCGGCCTGCTGGTCGTGTTCGCCGGCGGGTGTACCTGGCAGGCGGGCGCGCTACAGCCCAAGGGCCCGGGCGCTCAGCGCCAGTACGAGGTGTTCCTGATCTCCTTCTGGACCGGGCTGGCCGTGTACGTCATCGTCGGCGGCCTGATGCTGATCGCCATGTTCCGCCGTCGCCGCGCCGACGAGGACGAGGCGCGCTTCCCGGCCAACCGCTTCGTGTTCATCGGCGGACTGCTCGTGCCCACCGTGATCCTGATGGGCATGATGGGAGCCACGTTCGTGTATCTGGCGCAGGAACCCCACAGCGGTGAGCTCGACGTGACCGTGATCGGCCACCAGTACTGGTGGGAGGTGCACTACCCCGAGCACGACGTGGTCACCGCCAACGAGATATACATCCCGACCGGGACCGACGTCGAGTTCCGGTTCGAGACGGTCGACGTGATCCATGCGTTCTGGGTGCCGGAACTGCACGGCAAGTCCGACATGGTGCCCGGACGCAGTACCCGACTGGTGATCCATGCTGACGAGCCGGGCCGCTACCGCGGCCAGTGCGCCGAGTACTGCGGCCTGCAGCACGCCAACATGGCCTTCGAGGTGGTCGCCGTGTCCCCGGAGGAGTTCGATAACTGGGCCGAGGCGCAGGCTCGCCCGGCGGTTGTCGACGACCCCCGCGGCGAGGAGCTGTTCATCCGCCACGCGTGCGCCGGGTGCCATGCGATCCGCGGCACGGACGCCGACGGGCAGATCGGGCCCGACCTGACCCACCTGGCCAGCCGAGCCATGCTCGGAGCCGGGACCGTCCCCAACGACCGCGGCCACCTGTCCGGATGGATCGTCAACTCCCAGACGATCAAGCCCGGCAACGAGATGCCGCCGATCACCACGCTCGAACCCGACGAGCTGCACGCGCTGCTCGACTACCTGGAGAACCTCCAGTGACCACGACGCTGCCCCGGTCGGCCGTGGCGGAACGTCTCGACGAGATCTGGTCCGACCAGCCGGGGATCGTGGGGTTCCTGACCACCGTCGATCACAAGCGGATCGGGATCCGCTACTTCGTCACGGCCCTGACCTTCTTCGTGATCGGCGGGATCCAGGCGCTGCTGATGCGCACGCAGCTGGCGGTGCCCGAGAACACGTTCATCGGTCCTCAGCTGTACAACCAGCTGATGACGATGCACGGCGTGACGATGATCTTCCTGTTCAACACCACGATCTGGGGTGGGTTCGGCAACTACTTCCTCCCGCTCCAGATCGGGACCCGCGACATGGCGTTCCCGCGCCTGAACGCGATGTCGTACTGGTTCTTCCTGCTGTCCGGGATCTTCCTGTACACCAGCCTGTTCATCGGGTTGATGCCCGACGGCGGCTGGTTCGCCTACCCGCCGCTGACCGAGAACGAGTTCCTGCCGAACCTCACGATGGACTACTGGGCCATCGGGCTCGCCTTCCTCGGGGTGTCGACCACCGTCGGTGGCATCAACTTCATCGTCACCACGTTCAAGATGCGCGCCCCCGGGATGAGCGCGAGCCGGCTGCCGATCTTCGTGTGGTCGATCCTGGTGATGTCGTTCATGATCGTGTTCGCCCTGCCGGCGATCACGCTCGCGCAGGTGCTGCTCGAGCTCGATCGTGCCTTCGGCTTCCGCTTCTTCGACGCGACCGCGGGCGGCGACCCGGTGCTCTACCAGCACCTGTTCTGGCTGTGGGGCCACCCGGAGGTCTACATCGTGTTCGTGCCCGCCACCGGTGTGGTGTCCATGATCGTGGCATCCCTGTCGCGGACACCCCTGGCGGGCTACCTGCTGGTGGCTGCCGCCCTGGTGGCGCTCGGCTTCCTGAGCTTCGGGGTATGGGCACACCACATGTTCACGGTCGGGCTGGGCTTCATGGCGCTGAGCTTCTTCTCGGCTGCGAGCTTCATGGTCAGCATCCCCAGCGGGGTGCAGTTCTTCGCCTGGATCGCGACCCTGTGGAAGGGCAAACCGATCTTCAACACGGCGATGCTGTTCGTCATCGGGGCCTTGTTCGTCTTCCTGGCGGGCGGGATCACCGGCGTGATGGTCGCCATGATCCCCTTCGACTTCCAGGCCCAGGACAGCTACTTCGTCGTGGCCCACTTCCACTACACGCTCGTCGGGGGCTCGGTGTTCCCGGTCTTCGGCGGCCTGTACTACTGGCTGCCGAAGATCACCGGGCGGTTGATGAACGAACGGCTCGGCAAGTGGAGCTTCTGGTTGGTCTTCATCGGTTTCAACGTGACCTTCCTCCCGCTGCACCTGCTCGGCCTGTGGGGCATGCCCCGGCGTTACTACACCTACCTGTCCGGACTCGGCTGGGACGGCATCAACCTGGCTGCGACCATCGGGGCGTACGTGCTGGCGGTGGGCTTCGGGGTGTCGTTCGTCAACTTCCTGTGGAGCCGCAAGCGTGGCCCTCTGGCCGGGGCGAACCCGTGGGGGGCCGGCGAGCTGGAGTGGTCCACCCCGTCGCCGGTGCCCGAGTACAACTTCCTGGAGTTCCCCCGGATCACCAGCCGGTACCCGCTGTGGGAACAGCCGCTCGAGGCGGTCAGCGACGAGGAGGAGGGCCCGCCACCCGAACGTCCGGTGCTCCTACCAGGCGAGGAAGAGGAGGAGCACTACACGCTGGCCACCGGCGGGGTGGACGCCGTGCCTGAGCAGGTCATGCCGATGCCGAGCCCGTCACCGTGGCCCCTCGGGGTCGCGGTGGGGACCATGATCTTCTGCTTCGGGGTGCTGACCCGCGGCTTCTGGATCGGGTTGCTCGGGGTGGGCGTGATCGCTGTGTCGCTGTTCCTTTGGTACTGGCCGGAGTGGATCGAGGAGGAGGTCGAGCTGGAGGGCACCGAGGTCGAGGAGGCCCTGCGATGACGACCGCGCAGGCGGCGGGAGACCGGCCATGAGCGGCGTCGGGACCACCGCACACGGGCCGGTCGTCGAGATCCGCCCTGGCCGGTCGACCGCCTGGTGGGGGATGATCAGCCTGATCGTGACCGAGGGTGTGCTGTTCGGCCTGCTCCTGTTCGTCTACTTCTACTTCTGGGCCGGACTGGGCGACTGGCCCCCGCCCGGCGTGCCGGTGCCGGAGCTGGTCGGGTCGGGGATCCGTTCGGCCCTCCTGCTCGGCAGCACGGCACCGGTGATCCTGGCCGAGCGCAGCCTCATGGAACGCGGAGACACCGCCAAGTGCGCCATGTGGCTCGTCGTCGCCCTCGCGATGGCCGCGATGTTCCTGATCGGCCACATCCAGGAACAACTCCTTCTGTTCGCGGAGCTCTCCCCGACCGAGACCGCGTACGGCTCCGCGGTGGTGACGATCCTGAACTTCCACGCGGTCCACCTGATCATCGGCATGATCGCCTTGACGTTCGTGCTGACCCACGTGCTCCGCCGCCGGATCACCGCGGAGCGCCACACGATGCTGGAGATCGGCGGGATGTACTGGCACTTCGTGGACGTGATCTGGGTGTTCGTGTACGGGGCGCTGTACCTCTCGCCACGCGTGCTGTCCGGCTGAACCGATGATGATGGCGGAGAAGGCGGAACACGCCGGCGGGATGGGGCTGTGGTACGGCCTGGTTGCCGGGATCGCGTTCTGGGGTGCCCACATAGCCGGGATGGCCGCGATCACCCCCTACGTGTGCCACAGCGGCCAGATGGTCTGGTACCACGTGCTCACGTTCGCAACGCTGGCGCCGACCGCGGCGGCGCTGATCCCGACCTGGGCGGCGTGGCGGGACGAGGACGCCTCGTCGGGGGTGCGCTTCCTCGGGGGGATGGGCCTCCTGCTCACCGCCATCTTCGGTCTGGCGATCATGGCTGAGTACGTCCCGGTGTTCATCTTCGACCCGTGTGCGGCCTGATGGGCCGCATCGTCGCCCACGCTGGTCAGCCGCTCAGCCCCGAACGCTTTGCGGCGGCGTGGAGCTTCGAACCGCTGATCGTGGCGGTGCTCGTCGCTGGGGTGGCGGTCTACGGCGCCGGGCTGCGGCGAGTGCGCTCCACGGAGGCCGGCCGACGTGCGCTCCCGCCGTGGCGCACGCGGTGCTTCGCCGCCGCGGTGACGCTCGCCGCGGTGGCGCTGCTGTCGCCCCTCGAGGCGCTCGCGCACGAGCTGTTCGGGGCGCACATGCTGCAGCACGTGCTGCTGACACTGGTGGTGCCACCGCTGCTGGTGCTCGCCCGTCCGGTGCTGGTCGGGTCCATGGGGCTGCCGCTGCGCGCCCGCCGGACCCTGTCCGTGGCGCGGGTACGCCTGCCGCAGCCGGGGACCCGCCCGGTCGGCTTCGCGGTTGCGGCCGTGGTCGTGCACGTCACGACCCTGTGGGTGTGGCACGTACCGGCGCTGTACGAGGCGGCGCTCGATCACGCGATCGTCCACGTGGTGGAGCACACCACGCTGATCGCCGGGGCGCTGCCGTTGTGGTGGGTCGCGGCCGAGCCGCGCGGTCGGTACGCGAACGCGGTTGGGGTCGCGGCTCTGTTCGCCGGCGTGTTCCTGTCAGGCGTCCTGGTCCGGCTGGTCACGTTCGCCGGTGAGGCGTGGTACCCGCACCACATCGTGGGGGCACTGCGGTGGGGCCTGACACCGTTGGAGGACCAGCAGCTCGCCGGGGGCCTGATGCTCTTCCCCGGTGGACTCGCGTACCTGATCGGCGGGGTGCTGCTGTTCCTACGCTGGTTACGCGCTGACGAGCGTGCCGCGCTGCTGCACGGCCGGATCTGAGGAGAAGCGATGGCACCCAGAAGCTGGTGGCTGGCTTGCAGCCTGGCGGTGGCTGCGGTGGTGGCGGCATGTGACGTGGTCCCCGGCCGCGCCCCCGAAGCGGGCACCGAGACCCAGGTGGAGCTCGGCCGGGAACTGATCCAGCGGTACGGCTGTGGCAGCTGCCACACCATCCCCGGGATCCGCGGGGCCAACGGGCTGGTCGCTCCGCCGCTGACGAACTTCAGCCAGCGGGCGTACGTGGCCGGGGCCCTGCCCAACACGCCGGAGAACGTCGCACGCTGGGTTCAGGACCCGCCCAGCATCGAACCGGGGACCGCCATGCCGGTCCTGGGCGTCACCGAGGAAGAGGCGGGCAACATCGCCGCCTACCTGCACAGCATCAAGTAGCCGGGTCAAGTAGCGACAGATCCGCGCCGTTCGGGGCGGCTCCCGACCCCTGACAGTGCGACACACCCGGCTGACCTTGACGCTACTCCTCTTCCGCCGGCGACGCGCCATGGCCGTAGGCCGGAGCCGGGCGGGGCGCAGGCTGTGCGGCCTCGGCCTCGGCCCCAGCCCGTGCCGGCCGCTGCGATGATCCCGCCAGGTCACGGCACCACCGGTAGGTGATCAACGCCACCAGGATCGGGACCACCAGCGCGGCGGCCCGCAGGGTGTACATCGTCGACACGATGCTGACGTTCAACTGGGTGGCGATGATGTCCTGAGCACCAGCGATGTGGAGGACCACGTAGAACGACAGGCCTGCGGCGCCGAACGCGGTGCGGATCGGGCGGTCGCGCGGCCGGTCAAGGATGTGGTGGTAGCCCCAGTCCCGTGTGAGGGTGCGCTCCAGGGCGGGGTAGAAGTACAGGACGACGAACGTCAGGGTCGGTAGGAGCACCGCGGGGAAGAACGGGTTGGCGAGCATGAACCCCCAGCCGGTGAACTCCCACGCCGGGAAGATCCGCAGCGCACCCTCGAGCCAGCCCATGTACCAGTCGGGCTGCGCGCCGGTGCTCACGATGAACGGTTCGTACGGGCCGTAGTACCACACCGGGTTGATCTGGACCAGGCCGCCGAGCGCCGCCAGCACCGCGGTGGTCAGCGCGAACATCCCGAACGACATCGCGGTGTACGTCGGCCACAGCCGCGCCCCCACCACGTTGCGCTGGGTACGGCCCGGGCCCGGGAACTGCGTGTGGGTCTGGCGGAAGACCAGCGCGAGGTGCACGCCGATCAGCCCGGCGAGCAACGCGGGAAGCAGGAACACGTGGCCGGTGAACAACCGCGACATGATGTACTCGCCCGGGAACGGGCCGCCGAAGATCAGCGACGTGGTCCAGGTCCCGATCAGGGGGATCGACTCCATCACCGCATGAGCGATCCGCAGGCCCGTCCCCGACAGCAGATCGTCCAACAGCGAGTAGCCGGCGAAGCCCTCGATCAGCGAGATCAGCAGGAGCGTCACGCCGATCGCCCAGTTCAGCTCGCGGGGACGGCGGAACGCCCCGGTGAAGAACACCCGCGACAGGTGCACGACGATCGCCGCGACGAACACCAGGGCCGCCCAGTGGTGCATCTGGCGGAAGAACAGGCCGGCCCGCACGTCGAAGCTGAGCTGGATCACCGAGTGGTACGCGGCCGTCATCTCGACGCCACGCAGCGGGGCGTAGCTGCCCTCGTAGGTGGTGTCGACCAGGGACGACTCGTAGAACACCGCGAGGAACGTCCCGGTCATGACCAGGATCACGAAGCAGTACAGCGCCACCTCACCGAACAGGAACGTCCAGCTCTCCGGGAAGATCTTGGTCAGCTTCTTCTCGGCGAACTCCGACCCGCCGACGCGGCGGTCGACCCACCGGGCGAGGCGCTCGATCACCCTGTCTCCTGGCGCGCAGCCGACGGCCAGGTCCAAAAGCCGGGCCCCACCGGCACGTCGTAGTCGCCGCGTGCGATCAGGTAGCCCTGACCGTCGACAGCGAGGGGGAGCTGGGGGAGCGGGCGGGTCGCGGGACCGAACGTCGGCTTAGCCCCCTGCAGGACGTCGAAGGCGCTCTGATGGCACGGACAGAACAGCTGCTGGGTCTCGACCTGGTACAGGCCCACGGGACAGCCGTTGTGGGTGCAGACCTTGGAGTAGGCCACGTACCCGTCGACCGACCAGTCCTCGCGCCCGTCGAGCGGCTCGAAGATGTCGGAAGGAACCCGGAGCAGGACCGTCTGGGCGTCCGCGTCGTGGATGTGGCCCTCCGGGAAGACGGTCAGGATGCCGTTGACGTCGAGCTCATCGACCGGGACCGGGTGGCCTTCCTCGGTCACGAGCCGCACTCCGCGGTTCCAGGCAGTGCGAGCGCGCTCGGGGAACGGGGAGGGGCCCAGCGAGCGGATCGGGAACAGTGACGCCAGTCCGGTCACGCCGACGGCGGCGAACAGCAGCCGCCCCAGGAGCCGGCGGCGACCGATCTCCTCGAGGCTGTCGTCGTACGTTGCGAGCATTTTCGCCCGCTCGTCGGGGTTGCCCCCGGGGAACGGGCGCTCCTCCTCCTCGGGGCCGTGCGGCATCAGCTTGTGCGCCCAGATCACCGATCCGATCCCGATCGCGGCGGTCGCGACCGCCAGTGACCCGCCGAGCGCCTGGGTGTACCACCCGGTCTCCGCACCGACGGAGTACACGATCGCGAACGCGATCCCGCCGCCGATGCCGACCACGAAGGCGATGGTCGCGGCGACCGTCGCCACGCGCTGGTCGCGTCCGTCCTTCGATTCGGCGCTCACGTTCGCCTCCCGATCCACGCAGCCGCGACCAACAGCGCTCCCAGCCCGAACAACCACGCGATGGCGCCCTCGCTGTACGGCCCGAAGTGGCCGAGCGAGATGCCGCCCGCGTCGGTGGGCTGCTGTAGCTCCAGTGCCACGAAGGACGCGATCGCGTTGGCGTCCTCCTCGCTGATCTGCTCCTCGGAGAAGGCCGGCATGGGCCCCGGACCGATCCGGAGCGCCTCGACGACCTCCACGGGCGTGGCTCGGAACAGCGGCGGAGACTGTTCCACCCCTATCAGCGCTCCGCCGGTGCCCGCGAACTGGTGACACGCCGCGCAGTGGAGCCGGTACAGCTCGCCGCCGTGAGCGACGTCTTCCGGGTCGACCTCCACCCGGGGGATCGACGGCCCGCGCGTGAAACGAGCCGTGTAGCGCACCAGCGCGTCGATCTCCTCCTCGGCGTAGGCGGGTTCGCGTCGGCGGGTCGGCTCGTCGGGTTCGCTGATCGGCATGTACCCGGTGGTCAGGTAGAAGTGCACCGCCGCGGTCCCCGACTCCTCCAGCGACGGACCGCGGCTCGTGCCCTCGCCTTGCGGACCGTGGCAGTACGCGCAGTCGCGCTGGAACAGATGCTCCGCGGAGGGCGCCTCGGGACGAGGCTTCTGTGGCTGGGGCTGGACCTGCGCTGACGCGTCGGGCCCCCGTCCGGCGACGACGACGGCGAGCAGAGCGAACGCAGCGGCCGACACAGCCGCCACGCCTCGCCCTCTCCGGCCGCGGCCGATCACGACCTCGTCGATCCCTCCGCCACGAGAGACACTTCTTAGCACAGAGACGCGCCAAGTCGTGGTCGACGCCACGCCCCGTTCGGTCAACCCGAGGCGGCCTGACGATCGCGGCGGTCGTCCGCCGTCGCCGTCGCCGCCCTGACTGGGTCGCTCGGCGAGTAGCGTCACACAGGTCCGTCGTGAGGAGGCAGTGGTGGCCCGAGGGTTTGCCTACGTCGCCGGGTTCGTCTACGTGGTACTCGGCGTGGTCGGGTTCGCCGTCACCGGGTTCGAGCACTGGGTCGAGGCCGACACCGACACCTACATCGCGTGGTTCCGGCTCAACTCGACCCTCAACCTGGTTCACGCGGCGCTGGGGACCGTGCTGCTGTGGGCCGGCACCGAGCCACCGGGGGCCGTGCGCCCGGTCGTCACCACCGTGGGGCTGGTGTTCCTCGTGTTCGGGGTCGCCGGGTTCGCACTGACGGGGAATGCGGAGTGGAACGTGCTCGCGCTGAACCGGGCGGACGGGGTCCTGTACCTCGCGACGGGTGTGGCCGCGTTGGCAGCTGCCCGAGACGCGCGCACGGCACCGGCGACGTAGACGGCTAGGGCAGTTCACCCGCTCGCCGCAGCGCGTCGACGAGCTGTGACTTGTTCATCCGGGACCGGCCGGGGATGTCGGCCGCCCGGGCCATCTCGTACAGCTCCTCCTTGGTGTAGTCGGGACCAGGGTTCGTCCCTGTGACGATCGCCGCCGCACGTGGGGACAGGCCGCGGTCCCGCAGCTCGCGGTAGCGGCCGCCCTCGTCGTTCGCCATGTCGACAGCCTTCTCTCCCCGCCCTCGCGGGCACCGGGCAGACGGAACCACGCTATCGCGCCAGGGGTCGGTGCCTACCCTCGCCGGCTGGCCCGACGTGCGAGTTCTGCGACGACCTCTCGGCGCAGACGCCGCAGCTCCGCACGCGCCGTGTCGCGACACTCGGCGGCCTGCTCACGCGCCTGCGGCTCCAAGCAGCGATCCAGCGCCGCGTGCAGCCTGTCCTCGTCCGCTTCGTCCGCGGTCAGCACCAGCGGCCAGCCCAGCGCCTGGGCCTGTCGACGGACCTTCGCTCCGCCCACCACCGGGTCGATCGCGACCGCCGGGACACCGTGCTTGAGCGCCAGCACCAGACCGTGCAAGCGGGTCGAGACGACGGCGTCCATCCGCCGCAGCAGCGAGGCGAGCTCCGCTGAGCTGCGCACATCCGGTGCGATCGGACTCAGTGCGGGATCGACGCGCGTGTCCAGCGCGATCGCGGCGCAGCCCCGGTCGCCGAGGACCGCGAGGATCCGATCGTGGACCTCGTCGAGGCGGTCGTGGCCGTACTCTGGCTGGGCGTGGGCGCGGACGACGGCGACCGCGGGGACCTCAGCCACCTCCGGGCCGAGGCTGAGGTCGGGGCGGCAGGTGGTGTCGCTGTCGCGTTCCCACAGCAGATCGAACCTCGCTGCGACGTCCGGGTCGACCAGCGACAGGTTCAACCCCACGAGCGTGCACCGCTCGAACCGGTCCAGGAGCCGGTCGAGCTGCGTCCCGCCGGCCGGACCGCACACGAACGCGACCACCGCGTACCGAGCCGGATCCTGCTCGTCCCAGGTCACGCCGCCGGCGAAAGCCGGACTCAGGGCGACGTCGCAGCGGTAGCCGGCCTCCTCCAGCCACCGGCGGGCCTCCTCGCCGGCGAGGAGGTCGCCTGCGGTGGCCTCACCGGCGACGAAGCTGAACCAGCCCGCCACGAGGGCGCGCGGCTCGCCGTCCACCGGCCGCGACGAGGCCACCAGCGGTTCATGCAGGGTCACACCGCCTCGGGGTGGAGCTCCACGGTCGGTCATGGCCAGGACGGCTCGACCGACGGCGTCACCACCAGCTCGCGCAGTTCACACCCTGCGGGCTGGCGGAGCGCGAACAGCACCGTGGCGGCCACGTCGGCCGGGTGGTTGAGCATCTGCTCGGGCGCGGGGCGGAACTGATCGGGGCGGCCGTCGAAGAAGGCGGTGTCCATCCCACCGGGAACCAGCAGCGTCACGCCGACCTGCCCGGCGAGCTCGAGCATCAACGCCCGGGTCATCCCCACGATCCCGAACTTGCTGGCGCAGTAGGCCGACGCCGCCGGCAGGGCACGCAGCCCCAGCGTCGATGCGACCGTGACGATCCGGCCGCCGCGCTCACGCAGCGACGGGAGCGCCCCGCGGATCACCGCGGCGGTCCCCAGCAGGTTGACCGTCACGATGCGTTCCCACGTGTCGCGGTCGACGTCGGCGAAGTCGCGTGGCACGTCGACCGCCGCACACGTCACGACCCCGTCCAGGCCGCCGTGGCGTCCGGCGAGGTCACGCACCGCCTGTTCGGCGCGCCGGGTGTCGGCCAGGTCGATCCGTTGGAAGGGATGCGCCGTTGCGGGCTCGTTGATGTCCACCACGATCGGCGTCCCACCGGCCTCAGCGACCGCGTCGGCGACCGCAGCGCCGAGTCCCGACGCCCCGCCCGTGACCAGGACCGTCCCGACAGGTGCGCCAGTGCGGTCACTCACCGTTGCGGACCTCCTCGACCAGGCGGCTGGTGGATCGGCCGCGCAGATACGGGAGCACGACCGCTTGGCCGCCCCACCGCTCGACGACGCGAGCCTCGGGGAGGTCGGTGGTGGCGTAATCCGCGCCTTTGGCCCAGATGTCGGGCCGGAGCCGCTCGAGGACGGCCTCAGGCGTGTCCTCGTCGAAGACCGCGACGGCGTCCACGCAGCCCAGCGCCAGCAGCAACGCCTCGCGGTCGTCGGCAGGCATCACCGGCCGCCCCGGCCCTTTGAGCCGCCTGACCGACGCATCCGAGTTGATGCACACGACCAGGCAGTCGCCCAGCGAGCGGGCACCTTCCAGGGTGGCCACGTGACCGGCGTGCAGCAGGTCGAAGCAGCCGCCGGTCGCCACCACGCTCCCGCCGGAGGCGCGGACCTCGTCGACGAGCGCTCGGGCGTCGCGCGGACGGCGCCGGCCGGGCAGCCGCGGCTCGGTGTGGACGGTGGCTGCCCCGCCGGCGGCGACGAAGACGGTCGATGCGTTCGCCGCGTCCACCACCGCCTCGGATGGCACCGCTCCGTCCGCGAGGCGACTGGCCACGGTCACCGCGAACCGGTCGCCTGCCCCACACGGATCTCCCCCGTCCACCGCCGGCACCGGCACGGTCAGCGGGTGGGCCTCTCCGTCGACGAACAGTGCGCCGCGCCGGCCGAGCGTGACCGCCAACCCAGCGACCTGCCAGCGGGCGATCAGCGTCCGCGCCGCCGTGGTGATGCTGTGCAGGTCATCACCGCCGAGGCCGCCGCAGAACCGGCCGACCTCGTCGCGGTTGGGGGTGGCGACGCGGACGCCCGCGACCGGGACGCCCCCGCGAGGGTGTGGATCCCACACCACCGGGATGGCACGGGCGCCCTGGAGGACCGCGTCGCGGACGCTGTCGACGGCAGTGACGCCACGGCCGTAGTCGGAGACGAGGATGGCTGCGGCGCCGGCGAGGGCATCGGCGGCGGCCGGCGTCAGGTCCCCGACCCTCCCCGGCCGGCGACCGCCGCGGTCGAGACGGATCAGCGGCCGCCCGCCTGGCGCGATCCGGACCTTCTCCGGGGTCGGGGCATCGGTGCCGAGGTCGACCGTGTGGACGCCGGCCCGTTGCAGGAGATCGTCGAGTTCCCGGGCGGCATCGTCGTCGGCGAACGCCGTGATCAGGATCACGTCGCGGCCGTCACGAGCGGCCAGCACCGCCGCGAGACCGGCTCCGCCCGGACGGCTGATCACCGCGTCCTGGTCGACGACCGGGACCGGAGCGTCGGGGGCCACCCGCTCCACCGACCCGTCGACGTCGCGGTCGAGGAGGCTGTCACCGATGATCACCAACGGTGCCGTCACGACAGGGCTCCGGTCGGCGCGGCCTCTGGCAGATCCAGGTGGTCCTCGGCCGGTTGCGACGCTCCCACCGCGATGTCCACCTCAGCGCAGATCAGGTGCAGCATCACCAGGTGAACCTCTTGCACGGTGGCGACGGCTGCCGTCGGGACCGCGATCGTCTCGTGACACAACTGGGCCACAGGGTTGGGGAGCATGCCGGTCAGTCCCCAGGTGACCAAACCCTGACGCCGTGCCGCTTCGACCGCGCGGATGACGTTGGGGCTGCGCCCGGACGTGCTCAACGCCATCAGGACGTCGCCGGGACGGCCGTGGGCGCCGACCTGCCGTGCGAAGACATGGTCGTAGCCGTAGTCGTTGGTGACCGCCGTGACGCTGGAGGTTTCCGCGTGCAGCGCCAGCGCGCTGAAGGGACGTCGTTCGTCGCGGTAGCGGCCGACCAGTTCGGAGGTGAGGTGCTGGGCTTGGGCTGCGCTGCCCCCGTTCCCGCACACCAGCACGCGCCCTCCCTGGGTCAGGACCCGGGCGAGTTCGTGTCCCCAGCGCTGGATCGTCGACAGGTCGGGCATGACGTCGGTGAGCGCATCGATGAGGGCGTCGACGTGCGCCCGTCCGTGCGGCAGCGGTCGGTCAGCCATGGGACACCTCCTCGGCGAGGCGACGGTCACGGTCAGCGACCGCTCGGTACACGCTCAGCGTGGCGTCGGCGATGCGATCCCAGCTGTAGTGAACACGGGCCCGGACCACCCCCGCCTGGCCCATCGTGTGGCGCCGGCCGGGGTCGTCGAGCAGTGCGCGCACCGCGTCCGCGATCGCGTCGGGGTCCTTCGGCGGCACGTGCAGTCCGGTCACGCCGTCGCGGATGGTGTCGATCATGCCGCCGACCGCGGTCGCGACGACGGGGACCCCGCAGGCCATCGCCTCGACCGGGACGATCCCGAACGGCTCGTACCACGGTGTGCTGACCACCGCGTCGGCGGAACGCATCAGTGGCGGGACATCGTGCCGTTCGAGCCGGCCGAGGAAGGCGACCCGGTCGCGGACGCTGGCGTCGGCGGCGACGGCGCGGAGGCGGGCGATCTCCGGATCGCGGTCGAGATCCTCACGGCGCGGCCCTCCGGCCACCAGCAGCTCGGTGTGCGGCAGGGTGGCCAGCGCGCGGATCACGTCGTCGATGCCCTTGCGTGGGACCAGGCGGCTGACGATGACCAGCCGGTGCCAACCATCGCGCCGTGGCCTGACGCGACCGTCGGGACGGAACAGGCGCAGGTTGACGCCGCACGGCACGATCGTGATCCGCTCGATCTCGCCGCCCAGGCGCCGCAGCTCGAAGACCTCGTCGGTGCAGGTGGCGATCACATGGTCGACGCTGGCGACGAGGCACCGCTCGACCGGGAAGCGGTCGGCAGGGCTGGTGTCCATCTCGCCCTGGTGCCGGCGCTTGACCAGGCCGAGGGCGTGGAACGTCTGCACGACCGGAGCGCCGATCGGGGTGGCGCCGAGCACCGAGGCGTACCCGGACAGCCAGAAGTTGGCGTGGACCACGTCGGGGCGCCACCGCGTCCACGCCCGTTCCAGCTCCGCGGCGAACTGCTCCATGAACGGGAACTGCTCGTCCTTGGAGATCGGGCGTGCGGGGCCGGCGTCGACGTGCTCGACGGTCACGCCGTTGTGGAAGGGCACCCGTCGGGGGACGCCGGGATCCTGCCGGCGGGTGTAGACGGTGACCTCCGTCCCGCGGGCGGACAGCGCCTTGGACAACGCCGCGACGTGCACGTTCTGGCCGCCCGCATCAACGCCGCCCAAGACGACCATCGGGCTGGCGTGGTTGGACACCAACGCGATCCTCACCGCGTCACCTCCTCCAGGACCCGGTCCCACCCCGCCAGGAAGCGTCGCAACCCGTAGCGCTCGAGGGCTGCGTCGCGGGCGGCTTTGCCGCGTCGGCGGGCTTCCTCGGGATCCGCGATCAGGCGTATGACCCCGTCGATCAGCGTGTCGACCCGTGTCGTGACCACACCGGCTTCGGGGGGCACCGCCTCGACGACTTCCGTGGTGGCCAGCGCCGCCACGGGCATCCCCAGGTGCATCGCCTCCAGCAACGTCAACCCGAGCGAGGTCCACCGCACCGGGTGGACGTAGACGCGGCGGCGCCGGAGCTCCTCGTGGAGGCGTTCCTGTGGGACGTCCTCGAACGAACGCAGCGCATGCAGCCCGTCGCGGGCGGGCGCGTCGAGTCCGGCGACGCCGATCCCGAACAGGTCGACCGGGGCGGCCGTGCGCAGACGGTCGAGGAGATCGGTGCCGGTGACCCGGGCGCGGCGGACCGGCTCGTTGATCGCCACTCCCGCGTGCGCGACGTCGCCGATGTAGCGCTCTCCCGGGTCGACGATGCCGTGCTCGACGACCGTCGTCGACGCCGAGCCGCAATCCCAGAACAGGTCGTTGAAGTGGGTGACGTGCACGACCACGAGGTCGTCGCGATCCGCAGCAGGGTGGCGCATCCGGTTGATCCGTCCCTGCGGGGCGCTGTGCTCGAGGTACACCGCCGGGACGTCACGGCCGGGGCGGCGACCGCCGAGCCAGCGCTCCGCCAGGCCGTGCAGCTCCCGGGGGCGTTGGAGGATGACCACGTCGACCTCGGCGCCGGCGGCGTCGGCCGGGGTCACCTCGACGGCGTTGGGCGGCCACTGCCACGTGCGCGCCCGGCCGAGCCCGTCGGGTCCACGGTCGGGCAGGACGGGGATGAGGTAACGGTGGTCGCCCTGGACCAGCGACGTGGTGTACGAGCCGTGGATGTGCCAGCACAGGACGTTCATGGCCGTCCCGTCACGACCGGGTGCGCGGTGGCATCGGGGTCGGCGAGGACGCGACGCAGCGCGTCGATCACGTCGTCGATCGTGACAGTGCCGATGCACGGGTGGCCTGGCTGCGGGCAGACCGTGGCCCGGCAGCCCGCGCAGGCGATGGTCTGATCGCCGAGGATCTCGTGGCGGACCCCCCACGGCCGCCAGCGCACCGCCGGGACCGTGGGAGCGAACACCTCGACCACCGGTGTGCCGACCGCGGCGGCGAGGTGCGCTGGTCCGGTGTTGCCGGTCACGACGGCCGCAGCCTCGGCGAGGACCTCGGCGAAGGCCGCCAGGTCGGTCCTGGCGCCGAGGTCGGTGACGCCAAGCCGCGATCGCCCGCCGGCTGCGCCGGCGACCCGGTCAGCGCCCGCCCGCCCGCCGGCTGCGCCGGCGCCCCGGTCACCGCCCGCCCGCCCGCCGGCGATCCGGCGGGTCAGCTCCCGTTCCGCCGGACCGCCCGTGACCACCACCCGCCAGCCTTCGTCGAGGAGCGCGTCGACCAGGCCCTCGTGCCGTTGCGGCGCCCACGCCCGAGCCGGAACCGATGCTCCCGGGTGCACCACCACGTACCCGGGTTGGCCTGCGGGGTTCGCCCGCCGAGGGTGGCGACGGCGGACCGCCAGCCGGCCGTCGTCGCCTGCAGTCAACCGGTACCCGAGCGTGGCGACGAGCGACAGGTTGCGTTCGACCTCGTGGATGTCGTCGTCGACGCGGTGACGGACGTCGATGAGCGAACCGGGGAAGTCCTCGCTGATCGCTGCGATCGTGGCGACCCCCGCGAAGCGCAGGAGCAGCGCCAGCGGGAGCGCCGACTGGTGGAAGGAGGTGAAGATCGCCGCCTGTTCGACGCCCAGCGCCGCCACGCGATCGGCGAGGCCGAGCTCGGCGTCGCGCTCCACGGGCGGCCGGTCGTGGTCGATCCACGGCGCGCGGTGGACGACGACGTCGTCGACGCCGGGGAGGAGCTCGGCCGCGGCTCGACCGCGGGGCCCGCACAGAAACGTCACCCGCCCGGCGGTGGCGGCGACCGCGCGGACTGCCGGCCCGGTCAACAGGACGTCGCCGGCGTTGTCGAGCCGGGCGAGCAGCACGTGGGCGCCCGCCCGGGACCGTGCAACGCGCGCCACGGTCATCGGTCCTCCGTGACGATCCGGTCGGCCACGACAGCCAGGTCGGCGGCGACCTCGGGGGACGCGAGCACCTCCTCGGGGCGGGTCGACGGGCGCGGCACCAAGATGCCGCGTGCACCGGCGGCCAACGCCGCGTCGACGTCGCTTTGGATGTCACCGACCACGGCGCAGGACGTCGGATCGACGCCGAGGTCGGCGGCGGCCTTGGTGACCAGCCCCGGGGCAGGCTTGCGGCACTCGCAGCCGTCCTCGGGGCCGTGCGGGCAGACGAACCATCCGTCGAGCGGCCCCAGCAGCTCCTCGACCCGCTCGTTGACGGCGTCGACCTGCGCGCGGGCGAGCCGGCCGCGGGCGATCCCGCTCTGGTTCGTGACGACCGCGATCGCCAGCCCAGCGCCGCGGAACCGGTCCAGTGCGTCACGCACGCCCGGCAGCGGCCGGACCCGTGACGGGTCGCGGTTGTAGGGCACGTCCTCCACGAGGGTCCCGTCGCGGTCGAGCAGCACCGCCTCGACCCGACGCTCGGTCGCCAATGGGCCGCCGGGCCGCCACAGCCCGGCGGCGGCGAGCCTGCGGGCGCGGATCAGTCCCCGCAGCCAGTGGTACGTCGCGACCACGGGGAGCACGACGCTCGTCGCCAGCATGGTGGCGAGCTCGTCCCGGTCGCGTGGACCGGGGCGGATCCGCCGCCAGGCGAACTCGGCCGTCAGCCCCAGCCACGCGGCCGCGGCGATCGCCGCGGCCCGCGGGCGGTGCGACATCGCCGCCAGCACCGCACCACCGCCGGCCGCGGTCGTGGCGAGGTGCAGCGGGCGTCGCCCCGACGCCACTCCCGCCCGGTGGCGCCAGCGGTGGCCGTGCAGCGCGCGCATCAGCGCGTCGTCGGCGTTCCCGGCTTGCTTGCGCACGCTGACCCACGCGTCCGCCGGCGGGACCGGGTGGTCCACCACCCGCTGCCCCTGGACGATCCGGTAGCCGGCAGCGGTCACACGCAAACCGAGCTCCACGTCCTCGCGGTAGGCGCGCGGGAAGCGCTCGTCGAACCCGCCGACCCGCTCGAGGACGTCGCGGCGGTAGGCCATGTCCGCCGTCACCCACCGCGCCTCCGCCAGCCCCGCGACGTTGCGCTCCCAGTCGGTGGGAGCCCCATCCGGTGCGAGCGGCACACGGATACGGCCCTGGACTCCTGCGACGTCGCGGCCTGCGCCGGTCAGATCAGCCGCCAGGCGTTCCAGCCACGCGGCGGTCGGCCGGACGTCATCGTCGAGGAAAGCCACCCACGGTGCGCTGGACGCCCGCCACCCGAGGTTGCGGGCCGTCGCCGGACCGGACGCGGGACACGGCAGCACCCGGACCAGGTCCGCGATGCCGGGCGGCGGCCGGGTCGCCAGCAGCGGGTCGCTGCGGTCGTCACGATCGTCGACCAGCACGATCCGCTGGGGTCGCGGACCGTCGCCGTGGTCCAGGGCCTGCAGCAGTCGATGCAACGACGGCCGTCCGACCGTCGGGACGACGATGTCGAACGCGACCGCCTGCATCAGGCGCCGCCACCGAACAGCGCCCGTCGACGGACCAGGTACGGCCCGATCGCCAGCGCGTCGATCGGGGCTGATCCGAGGCACTCCAGGGCGTCCCGGGGATCGTCGACGATCGGCCGCCCGGCCGTGTTCAGGCTGGTGTTGGCCACGACGGGCAGGCCGGTCCGCCGCGCGAACCGGTCGAGGAGCCGGTGCACCTGCGGTTCGTCGTCGTGGTCGACCGTCTGGATGCGGGCCGTGCCGTCGACGTGCACCACCGCCGGGATGCGGTCGCGCCACGGGCGGCGAACCTGGTGCACGAACAGCATGTAGGGGCTCGGGAGCGGACCGTCGAAGATGTCGCTCGCCCGCTCCAGCAGCACCATGGGGGCGACCGGCCGGAACTCCTCGCGACCCTTGACGTCGTTGAGGCGCTCGACGTTCGCGGCGTGGCCCGGATGTGCCAGGAGACTGCGGTGCCCCAACGCCCGCGGTCCCCACTCGCTCCGACCCTGGTACCAGGCGACGATGCCGTCGTCGGCCAGAACGGCGGCCGTGGCCTCGGCGATGTCGGCGGGGCGCTCGTAGGGGACGCCGGCGGTGTGTAGGCACGCGGCGAGCTCCTCGTCGCTCCAGCTGCGACCGAGGGCGATGGTGGACAGCGGCTGGGTGCGGTCCCCTGCCTGGTGCGAGAGGTACAGCGCCCCGCCCAACGCTGTCCCCGCGTCCCCCGCGGCCGGCTGCACCCACACGGTCTCGAACGGTCCTTCACGGGCGAGCCGGGAGTTCGCCACGCAGTTCAGGGCCACCCCGCCGGCCATGGTCAGCACCCGGTCACCCGTCCTTGCGTGCAGCCACCGGGCCAGATCGAGGACGACCTCCTCCAGACGGACCTGGACGCTGGCCGCCAGATCCGCGTGCTCTTCCTTCCACACCTCCTCGGTCGGGCGGTGACGGGCCTCTGCGCGCTGCACCGGCTTGGCGAACGCGGCCCAGTCGACGTTGTCGACCGTGAAGGTCCCGTCCTCGCGGACCCGCACGAGATCGCGGAAGGCATCCAGGTGGGTCGGCGTGCCGTACGACGCCAGTGCCATGACCTTGTACTCGTCGGAGGAGCGCAGGAAGCCAAGGTGTTCGGTCAGCTCCTCGTACAGCAGGCCCAACGAGTGCGGGAGCTCGGTGGAGGCCATCACCTCCAGGTCACCGCGGCGCGAGCGGCCGGCGAGGTGGGTCGCGGTCTCGCCGCGGCCGTCGAGGCTGAGCACGCTGGCGTCGCGGTAGGGGGCGGCGTGGTAGGCGGACGCCGCATGGGCCACGTGGTGCGGGACGTAGCGCAGCATCGCCGGATCGAAGCCGGGCAGGGCGGTGCTGAGGAACGACGGCGCGCGCTCGACGTACAAGGTCCGCAGCCCCTCCCACGCGTTGGCCGTCACCTCGTCGCGCGGTGTGGGCGCCAGCGCAGGGTCGTACGAGTAGGACACCGCATCGAGGTCCTCGGGGGTGAGGCCGGCGTGCGCCAGGCACCACGCGGCGGACTGCTCGGGCAGTTCCCAGGTGGAGAACGGGACCGGCCGCTTGCCGTGCTTGCGGCGCGTGAAGCGTTCCTCCTCGGCTGCGGCGACCACCTCACCATCGACCACGAGCGCCGCGGCGGGATCGTGGAAGACCGCGTTGATGCCGAGGATGCGCACCGGTTCTCCCTCTGACGGCTCGATGACCATACCTTTCGTTCTTCCCAACGAACACGATGTGCGTAACTACCTGACTGTTGCCATTCGTCCGAACGAACGGTCAAGATCGGCCCGAACCGGCCGTTCGGGCGGCATCGTCATACTCGATGCAGGGAACGGATCGGGTCTTTAGGTCACACAGAGTGCGTTTTCCGTGCGGAGGGTGACATCGCGGCGTCGTCGGGTGGTCCAGGCAGCGTGAGCGGTCGGGGGCCCGCCACCAGCATCGTCGTCGCCACGCGTGACCGGGCCGGCCAGGTCCTGACCACGCTCACCCGCTTGGTCCAGCTTCCGGACGCGGCCGCGATCATCGTGGTCGACAACGGCTCGTCGGACGGGACGGCCGCGGCGGTCCGCAGCCGCTTCCCCGACGTCACGGTGGTGGCGCTCGCCGAGAACCACGGGGCGGCTGCCCGTAACATCGGCGTGTCGGGCGCCACCACACCGTACGTGGCGTTCGCCGACGACGATTCGTGGTGGGCGCCCGGTGCGTTGGCGCGTGCCGCGGAGCATCTGGACGCCCACCCGCGGTTGGGCCTGGTCGCGGCGCGGATCCTGGTGGGGCGCGGTGACCGGCTCGATCCCACGAGCGTGGAGATGGCGACGAGCCCGCTGGGGACCGGCGACGGGTTGGCGGCTCCTGGCGTGCTGGGGTTCGTGGCCTGCGGGGCGGTGGTCCGTCGCACCGCGTTCTTGTCGGTCGGTGGTTTCCCGGCCCGTTACGTCATCGGCGGGGAGGAACAGCTGTTGGCGTTGGACCTGGCCGCGGCCGGCTGGGAGCTGGCGTACCTCGATGACGTCGTCGCCCACCACGACCCGGACGACAGCTCCCGTCGCCGCCGCTTGTGGCTGACTGCCCGCAACGACCTGTGGACGGTCTGGTTACGGCGACGCGGGATCACGCTCGTCCGTGCGACCGGCGCTGCGCTCGGCGACGCGGCACGCGATCCGATGGCGCGCCGGGGGCTGTTGGCCGCGCTGTGGGGCCTGCCGTGGGTTTTGCGTGAGCGGCGGCCGGTGCCCTGGCCGGTGGAGTCTGCCCGGCGCCGGGTGGAGGACCGGCCGTCGTCGTGATGATCAGTCGCCGTCTCGATCGATGAACTTGAAGAAGCGGCTGACGTCACCGTCGGCGGTCTCGTCCTGGTAGAGGAACGTCAGGCTCTCCGTCTCGAACTTCTCGAAGAAGCGGTCCCACGAGATCTCGTCGAGTTCCTCGGACCCGGCGCCGACGTCGGGGAACCAGATCCGCAGGATGCCGGTGCTGTCGGCCGCGGTTCCGCGCACCTGGGCGGGCGCCCGTCCCGCTCCTCCGCCCAGCGGCGGATCGTGTCGTGATCGCTCGTGGTCTTCGACTCACCAGCCATCGGGTCCTCCTCGTTGCGTCCGTGCCCACAGTGGAGCCTTCAAGCGACGCCCCGGACCGCCGCACTGGCCGAACGGTCGCCCGGTGAGCTCGCCGCGTCAGCCGCGTCCGTGCTGTGGCGATCCTCCACGGTCCTGCCCCCTTGCCTCACGAGACGTAGCGGCGGGCCTCGGAGGCGTCCTGCTGCGCCTCGAGCGCGCGCAGGCCACGTTCGACGTGGGGAGGGACCGGCTCCCGCTCACGGAGAATCCACGGCAATCCGCGGAGCGCGTCGGTGAACGCCGCCAGCGACACCTGGTCCTTGGGGACCTGCCGAGCCAGCGCCAGCGTGCGTCGCATCGCCGCCGGGGCGGGGCGGCGCAGCCACGTGAACCACAGGGTGTTGCGGATGCCGCGCCGGCGTCGTTGGTGCGCGTCACGACTGGTCGATGCGCGGTGGTGGACGGTCACGTCCGCCACGTACCGCATCCGCCAGCCACGCGTCACCAGGTCCGCGCCCAGCAGCTCCTCTTCACCGCCGAGGAACAGGCGCGGCGCGAACCCGCCCGCCTCCATGAAGGCGCGGCGGCGGATCACCGACGCCCCGGCGAGGAAGCTCAGCAGCGGAGCTCCGGGCACGTCCTCGTCCGCTGGCAGGGGGCTGGCCGCCATCTCCTCGGAGATCGCGTCGACCTCTCCTCGGGGTTCGACGATGATGCGGCCGTTGACCACCGCGAGCCGGGGGTGGGCGTCCATCAGGCCGATGGCACGTTCGAGCGAGCCGGGGGCCCACCACGAATCGTCGTCGGCGAACGCCACGTACGGTGTCGTCAGGTGTCGCACACCGATGTTCCGCCCGACGGCGCCGTGGTTCTCGGCCAGGGCCACCAGCGTCACCTCGGGGAAGCGGCGCCGGACCGTGGCGGCGGTCCCGTCCCTCGAGCCGTTGTCGACCACGACGACCGGTGGCGACTCCGGCAGCGAGACCAGACGAGCGAGTGTCTCGAGCAGCTCGTGGACCCGTCCGTGGGTGATCATCACGACGCCGACGCGCGGCCCCGGCGCGATCAGAACTCCTGGGGGTCTTCGAACAGGCCGACCTTGAGATCGGTGGCCGTGTAGATCTCGTCGCCGTCGACCTGCAGCGAGCCGTCGGCGATCCCCATGGTCAGCGCGCGGCGGACCACCCGCTTGATGTCGAGACGGTAGGTGACCAGGCTCGCTTCGGGCAGCACCTGGCCGAAGAACTTCGCTTGCGCGCAACCCAACGCTCGTCCCTTGCCCTTCTCCCCGGTCCAGCCGAGGAAGAAACCGACGAGCTGCCACAGCGCGTCGAGACCGAGGCTGCCCGGCATCACCGGGTCGCCGGCGAAGTGGGCGTCGAAGAACCACAGGTCCGGCTGCACGTCCAGCTCCGCTGCCACCGCGCCGTTCTCGTACTTGCCGCCCGCATCGGAGATGTGCGTGATACGATCGAACATCAGCATGCCCTGGATCGGCAGCTGAGGGCCGTCCGGCCCGAAGAGCTCACCGTGGCCGCAGGCGATCAGCTGGTCGCGGTCGAAGCTTTCCGTTCTGGTCATCGGACACCTAGCCACTCGGAGCACGTGCGCTGCCGCGGTCGGTGTCGACTGTAGCCGTCGTCGGATCGGCGGCCGTCGCCGTGCCGGGCACCGGTCGGATCGTACGCGTCGTCCAGTAGCGTCGAAGGTGACCGTCAGCACGGGGGTCGGTGATGAGCGACGATGCGCCGGAGGCGTTGCTGCGACACCTCCAGGAGCACGTCGACCCGGACCGCGTCGAACTCGCCCGGAACTTCACCCGGCTCCTGCTGCGTCGCGCGACTGACCTGACGCTCGACACGATCGACCCTGCGTCGCTGGCTTCGGAGATCGCCGAGACCTTCCGGTTCGTGGCGGACCGACGGCCCGGCGAACTCGCGATCCGGACGACCATCCCGCAGGTCTGGTTCAACGGGCCCAGCGCGCCGGGCACCGTGGTCGAGGTCTGCAGCGAGGACCGGCCCTTCCTCCTCACGACCATCACCGAGGAGCTTGACCGCCTCGGTCACGACGTCGTGCGGGCCCTCCACCCGGTCCTCGGCGTGGAGCGCGACCGGTCCGGAGCGCTGACCGCCGTCTCCCCCGCTCGCGGCACACCGTCGCGTGAGGCGCTGATCCACGTCGAGGTCGACGAGCGCCTCACCGCCCACCAGCAGCGGAAGCTGCAAGACGCCCTCCGCCGCGTGCTGCACGACGCCATCGACGCCACCACAGACTTCCCGCGGATGCGTCAACGGGTCGAACGCGTCGCGACCGAGCTCCGCGGCCACATGGCCAACGGCGTGCTTCCCGACGAAGCGGCCGAGGTCGCCGCCTTCCTCGACTGGCTCCTCGACGACAACTTCCTGCTGCTCGGCAGCCGCGAGTACGAGATCGTCCACGCCGACGACGGCGCCGAAGGGGTTCGGGTGGTGGCCGGGTCCGGGCTCGGGATCCTCGCCGACGACGACGCCTCCCGGTACGCGCGCACCGTGCCGCTGACGGAGACGGACGAGCGCTTCTACAAGCGGCACTCGAGCGATCGCATCCTGACCGTCGCCCGCAGCCACCGCACCAGCACGGTGCGGGAACGCGCCCGCATGCTCAACATCTGGGTGCAACGCGTCGACGACTCGGGGCGCCGGGTCGGCCAGTTCCGGGCGCTTGGTCTGTTCGCGCGGAGCGCCCACCGGGTGCCGTCGGCCACCATCCCGGTGCTTCGCCGGAAGCTCGCCCAGATCATCGAGGCGGAGGGCATCCCGGAGAACTCCCACGACGAGCGGGCCCTGACCGCGCTGTTCCAGGCCGTCCCCAAGGACGAGCTGTTCGAGCTCACCTCCGACGAGCTGCACGACACGCTGCTGGAGCTCCTGCGGGCGGAGGAGCGCCACGAGATCGCGGTGCGTCGGCACGTGGATCCCGCCACCGGGGAGGTGTCGCTGATCATCGGCATCCCCCGTGATCGCTACGACGCTCGCTTCCGCCAACAGGTCGAACGACTGCTGCTCGACCGCTATGGCGGCAGTGGCGTGGAGGTCGATCTGTCGCTCGGTGAGCGACCACAAGCGGTCGCACGGTTCTCGCTGCGGACGTCGCGGCGTGACATCCCGGACGTGCCGCTGCGCGAGCTCGAGGCGCAGATCCGATCACTGGCTCGGAGCTGGCTCGACGAACTACGCGAGGTGCTGATCGCTCGGAACGGCGAGCCGGAGGGGCGCCGGCTGCTGCGCGAGTACGGCCGGCGGTTGCCGGCCACGTACCAGGAGCACAACGCCCCCGACCCGATCGCCGCTGACGACGTCGCAGCCCTGGATCGACTGCTGCGGTCTGGCGAGGAGCTGGACGTCCGTCTCCACAGCGACCCACTGGCCTCCAGTCGGCTCACCCGACTGAAGGCGATCAAGCGCCGCGACGGCATCGAGCTGTCGCGGATCCTGCCGATCCTCGAGAGCCTCGGCCTCACGGTCACCGAGGAGCTGCCGTTCCGCCTGACGGGGGACGGCATCGAGTTGCACATCCACGACTACGGGGTGCACGACGCCGGCGCGTTGGTCGACGTCGACGTCGACGGTCCACGCCTGGCTTCGGCCGTGCTGGCTGCCTGGGATGGTCGTCTGGAGGTGGATTCGCTGAACCGGCTCGTCCTGCGTGCCGGGATCGCGTGGCCGGACCTGGGCGTGCTGCGTGCGTACCGCCGTTACCGGCGGCACGTGGGCACCGTGTACACCCCCGACTACATGAATGATGCGCTGGTCGACCATCCGGCCGTCGCGCGGGCGCTGGTCGCGTTCTTCGACGCGCGCTTCGATCCTGACCGTCTCGCCTCGCCCGACGACGTCGACGCGGCCCGTGATCGCGTCGTCGCAGAGTTGGATCAGGTCGAGCGCCTCGACCATGACCGGATCCTGCGGGGCTTCCTCGCGCTCATCGACGCCACGCTCCGCACGAACCGCTACCGCCACGACGCCGGCGGACGGCTCGCGTTGAAGTTCGACAGCGGCGCGGTCCCGCAGGCACCGAAGCCCGTCCCGCACTGCGAGATTTTCGTCTACGCGCCATCTGTGGAGGGCATCCACCTGCGCGGCGGGCCGGTCGCACGCGGCGGGCTCCGCTGGAGCGATCGCCGCGACGACGTCCGCACCGAGGTCGTTGGGCTGATGCGGGCGCAGATCCTCAAGAACGCCGTGATCGTCCCGACGGGGGCGAAGGGCGGTTTCGTGCTGAAGCAGCCACCCGCCGACCGCCAAGCGTTGGCGGCGGAGGTCGAACGGCAGTACCGCACCTTCGTCCGAGCGCTGCTGGACGTGACCGACAACGTGGTCGGCGACGAGGTCGTCACGCCAGACCGGGTCCGCCGCCGCGACGGTGACGACGCCTACCTCGTCGTCGCGCCCGACCGGGGCACCGCCACCTTCTCCGACATCGCCAACGCCCTCGCCGAGGAGTACGGCTTCTGGCTGGGTGACGCCTTCGCGTCGGGAGGATCGCGGGGCTACGACCACAAACGGCTGGGCATCACGGCGCGGGGAGTCTGGGTCGCGATTGGGCGTCACTTCCACGAACTGGGCATCGACGTCGAACACGAGCCGATCACGGTGGTCGGGATCGGCGACATGTCGGGCGACGTGTTCGGCAACGGGATGCTCCAGTCGTCCGCGATCCGGCTGATCGCCGCCTTCGACCACCGCGACGTCTTCCTCGATCCCGCCCCCCACCCGCAACGCGCGTTCACCGAACGCCAGCGGCTCTTCGGTGACCCGCAGCTGAGCTGGCAGGACTACGACCGGGACGCCATCAGCGTCGGCGGGGGCGTGTGGTCGCGCGACGAGAAGTGGATCCCGCTGTCGCCGCCTCTGCAGGAGCTGCTTCACGTCGACGCCGGTCGGCTCGCACCGCCCGCGGTGATCCGTGCGATCCTCGAAGCGCCCGTCGACCTGCTGTTCGCTGGCGGGATCGGCACGTTCGTCAAAGCCTCGCACGAGTCGAACAGCGACATCGGTGACCGGGCGAACGACGAGATCCGCGTCGACGCCCGCCGGCTCGGGGCCCGTGTGGTCGCAGAAGGCGCCAATCTCGCCGTCACACAACCGGCGCGCATCGAGTATGCGCGCCGCGGTGGGCGGCTCAACACCGACTTCATCGACAACTCGGCCGGCGTGGAGCTGTCCGACCACGAGGTCAACCTCAAGATCCTGCTGCGCCTGGCATCGCAGGGCGGCGACATCAGCTCGGCGGACCGCGACGCCGTCCTCGAGGCGGTCGTCGAGGAGGTCGTCGCCGCCTGTCTGCGCGACGTCGAGCTGCAGACTTGGCTGCTGTCCCACGAAGCGGCGGCCAGCCCGTCACGGATCGAGGCGTACGAGGCCCTCATCGCCCACCTGGAAGCGACCGGCACGCTCGACCGCGAGGTGGAAGCCCTACCGACCACCGAAGCGATGGACGAACGTCGAGCGGCGGGGGCGGGGCTGACGCGACCGGAGCTCGCGGTCATCCTCGCCGCCACCAAGCGCGACCTGTCCGCCGAGCTCGTCGGGTCCGAGGTGCCCGACCAGCCGGCGGTGAACGAGGTCCTGGCTGTGTACTTCCCACCACTGATCGCGGCCCGGTTCGGTGGCCTCCTGGACCGTCACCGGCTGCGCCGGGAGCTGGTGGCCACGGTCATGTCCAACGAGGTCGTCAACCGCATGGGAACGACGTTCGTGCATCGGCTGGCGCGGGAGCTCGGCACCGACCAGGCGACGGTTGTGGCGGCGTACTGGACCGCGCGGACGGTCGCAGACGCGGAGCGCTACTGGGACACGCTCGAAGACGTCGACCGCCGGATCGACCCGACGCTCGCGATCGAGTTGAAAGCGGGTCTGGACGCCACGCTCGAGACGCTCACCCGCGAGTACCTGCGGTCGGCGGAGCTGACCGACGTCGAGGCGGTGATCGCCAGGGACCGGCCAGCGTTCGAGGACCTGGAGGTCACGGTGACCCGCACGTGGGAACAGCGCCCGGATCCCCCGCACGTCGCACAGCTCGTCGACCGGGGGCTGCAGTCCGAGACCGCAAGGTGGTTGCTGGCCGTCACCGACCTCGAGATCGCACCCGACGTGGCGGGCGTGGCCAGGGCGTTGGGGGAGCCGCCGGCTGATGTCGCGGCGGTGTTCCTCGCGCTCCGTGAGGACCTGGGCCTCGACCGACTGGGGCGGCTCCTCGACCGCGCTGTTCCACGTGAACGCTGGGGGCGCTGGCACGTCCGCGGTCTCCGCGACGACCTGCGTGGTCTCCATCGGACGGCCGCGCACCGTGCGCTGCGCGAGCATCGCGGAGGCCCTGCGGAAGATGCGGTCCGGGCGTTCATCGCCGACCGGCACGACGCGGTCGCACGCACCGCCCGGCTGATCGATCAGGCGGTCGCGGAAGAGGACCCGGTCCGGCTGGACGCTGTCGCGGTGGCGGTCAGAGCGCTGCGAGAGGCACTGCAGTTCCCCTACCGCCCCGCCTGATCGTGGCCGCCGAGGGACCGCGTGACATCCGCGGCGCAGCGACCGCCACGCGACGAGCGGATCACTCGAGCACCTGTTGCCGCTCGTCCTGGTCGACGCGGTGGACCACCACGACCCGGTCACCAGGGAGCAGTTCGTCGACCAGGACGAAGGGGATGCGGTCATGGTCGCGGACCACCGTCAGCGGGAACACGCTGCGGCCGGCGCGGAGCCGCTCCAGGAGCGCTTCCGCGTCCGTGTCGTCGTCGACGTGGAGGGTGTCGATTCTCGCACGGTTCCCGCGGAGCAGCTGATCCCACTGGCCCACGTCGACCGGGGCGTCGAGCATCGGCTCCGCGCCCACCTCGTCCACGATCGCACCGAGGGCCTCACTCATCGTGGCCCCGAGTGCGACACGGACGTTGGGAACCAGGAAGTCCTCCCGCGCCCGCTGTGCCGCCAGGACGTTCACCTCGAAGTTCGTGGTCAGAGCCAGGAGCGTCCCAGCATCGTCCATCCCGCTGCGGCGGAGCTCCTCCTCGTGCAGAGCGTCCGCGGTGATCGCTCTCAAGCCCTCGCGTCGGGCGATGCCAGTCACCGTCGGGTTCGTGTCGATCAGGGTCACCGGCCGCGACGGCATCAGGCTGTGCGCGAGTGCGCGCGCGACCGGCCCGGCGCCGACGATCACGACGCCACGGCGCCGCTCCTCCGAGCGTGCCAGCTCTCCGTGGCGACGCAGCCACTCGACCCCGAGTTTCAGCAGGACGGGGACGCTGGCTGTCGTGGCGATCGCCATGAACACCAGGATGGTGAAGACCTCGGTGGAGATCAGGCCCAGCTCCAAGCCGATGCCGGCGACGATGATCTCCACCGCACCCCGCCCGTTCATCGCTGCACCGACGGTCAGGCCCTCGCGCAGACCGTGGCCAGTTGGCAGGTAGAACAGGGCCGTACCGACGACCTTCCCCAGGGTCGCCACCGCGATGATGGAGACGAGCAGCGCGAGATCGGTGTCGAAAACGTCCAGCGTGATCTCGAAGCCCACGGTGACGAAGAACACCGGTGCGAGGAACCCGATCGAGATGTCGCGCACGTACTGGCTGACCGCGTGCGTCGCCCGATGGCTCAGGACGCCCTCGCGGAGGTACATCCCGGCGACGAAGGCGCCGAGGATGGCGTGCAGACCCGCCAGCTCGGCGAGCTCGGCGAACCCGAGCCCGACGGAGAGAACGATCGCCACGTCCAGGGCCCGATCCGACATCGCGGCGGCGCGGAGCCGACGAGTGATCCACGGCACCACCAGGAGGCCGAGAACCGCGGTCACCGCGAAGAAACCCACGACCTCGGCGGCAACCAGGACGGTCCCGCCGATGTCGAACGCTCCGACCTCCACGAAGCCGATGATGGCCGCGAAGATCACCAGCGTCGCGGTGTCGGACAACAACGCAGCGGCCATCAGCACGTAGGCGATCCGGGTGTCCAGCAGGCGGAGATCCACGAGAATCCGGGACTTCGTTGCGAGCGACGTCACCCCGACCGAGATACCGACGAACAGCCCTTCCAAGACGGTGCCGCCGAACAGCAACACGGTGACGTAGCCAAGCCCGAAGGGAACCAAGAAGCCCCCAGCCGCGGCGAGGAGGCCCGGGACCGACGCCCGGCGGAGATCACGCGGATCGATCTCCATCCCGATGTAGAGCATCATCAGGATGATGCCCAGCTCGCCGATCGCCTCCAGGCCCGCGGCTGGGCGCAGGAGACCGATGACCGCCGGTCCCAGCAGGATCCCGGCGAGCAGTTCCCCCAGGATGGAGGGATACCCGACCCGCGACGCGAGCCGGCCGGCGGTCCACGCCACGACCAGGACCAGCAGCAGCTGGGCGAGGTTGATCGGCGGCTGGCCGCCCCCCTGGGCAGCCACGACCATGGCGGATTGGACCATCAACTCGCGTCGGGCTGACGGTGGCGGCGGCGTGTTCGCGCCGCCATGCTGTCTTCAGCGACCACGCGAGGAGCGCCCCCTTGGATGCCGTCTCGATCCTCGCACACCAGACACCCGGCGACCAGCTGAAGGACTTCTGGCACGCGGTCCGCGACAGCGACTGGACCGCTGCCGGCGTCGCCGCGGCGGGCGAGGCAGCGGTCGTGATCGGCGTGCTGGCGGCGACGGCGGTCGTCGCGCTCGTGGGGCGTCGGTTGGTTCGCCGCTGGGTGAGCCGGGCCACCGCCCGTGGGCTGGCCAGGTCCAAGGATCCCGGCCGCCACAGGCGCGCTGAGCTCCGCGCCACCACGCTCGGCAGCGTCCTGGGCGACGTCCTGACAGCGGTCGTGTGGGCCGCGGGGATCATGACCGCCGTGGGGACGGTCGGCATCAGCCTGGGACCGCTGCTGGCTGGGGCGGGGATCGCCGGTGTGGCGATCGGGTTCGGGACCCAGAGCCTGGTCAAGGACTTCTTCTCGGGGTTCTTCATCCTGCTCGAGGACCAGTACGGCGTCGGTGACGTGATCCAGGTCGACCCCGACGTGGCCGGGTTGGTGGAGGACATCAGCATGCGCGTGACACGGCTGCGGTCCCTGGACGGGACGGTGTGGTTCGTGCCCAACGGCGAGATCCGCCTCCTGGCCAACCGGTCCAAGGAGTGGGCGCGTGCGTTGGTCGACTTCCAGGTGGCCTACGGCGCTGACCTCGACAACGCGATGCAGGCCATCGAGGAGGTCGCCGCCCGTCTGCGCCGCGACCCCGAGATCGGCGCCAAGATCCTCGAGGACGCCGAGATCCTCGGCGTGGAGATGCTGGGGGAGTCGGGTGTGACGATCCGGACGTTCATCAAGACGCTCCCGCTGGAGCAGTGGACCGTCAGCCGCCGCTTCCGTCGTGACGTCAAAGGCGAGTTCGACGCCCGCGGCGTCGAGATCCCCGTCCCCCACCGCAAGGTGATCATCCAAGACGGGGGGTCGCCAGCTCGATGACGGCGATCTCCAGCGTGAGATCGCCCGGAAGATCGGAACCTTTCAGGTCCAGGTCGGCGCGGCAGAGCCGGTCGTGGCACCAGGGCAACTCGCCCGGCGAGAAGCGGCGCGCCGCGCGGAGCAGATGGCGGTGGTGGGCCGGCGACACGCCGACATCGTCGGGCGAGGCTCCGCCCCGGACCTGCAGGAGCTGACGCAGCCGGAACGCGATCGCGCCGAGCACCGCCAAGGGTTGTTCGCCGCCGTCCAACGCGCCCCGCAGCGCCAGGATCGCGGCCGCGGGATCGCGGTCGGCGACCGCGTCAGCGACGGGGAACGCGCCCCGGTTGCCGTGCCCCTCCACCACCGCCTCGACCTGCGCGGGCGAGATACGACCGTTCGGGGACGTGGCCGCGGCCACCTGCGCGCACTTCGACGCGATCGTTGCTGCATCGGTCCCGGCGTGCGCGAGGATCGCCGCGACCGCTGCCGGGTCTGGATCGCGATCCAGGCGGCGGAGTTCCGTCTCGACCAACTGTCCCCACGCGCGCTCGTCCCACGGGCGGGGAGCGCGGACCATCTCGATCCGCGCCCCGGCCGCCTCTGCGCGCTTGAGCAGCTTCTGCCGGCGGTCGGTGCTCCGCGCGACCAGGACCAGCACCGAACCGGTGTCGGGCGCCTCGAGGTAGGCCACGACCTCGTCGAGGGCTCCGCCCGACAGCCGGTCCGCGTCGCGGACCACCACTGCGCGGGTGCCGCCGAACAGCGACGCCGTCCGCAGCTCCGGGAGGCCCGCGAGCTGTGATCCGTCGACCTGCTCGACGGCGGTGTCGGGGCGGTCTGCGCGGAGCTGGGCCAACAGCCGCTCCAGCGCCCGTTGCAGCAGCAGCTCGTCGTCGCCGGCGAGGACGTGCACGGGGACCGGTGGCGGCATGGGCGGCAGCGTATCGGCGTGACGGCGTCAGGCCGGGCCGCGGCGGCTGCGGCGGCACCGCCGCAGCCGACTCCGCACCGACCGCTGGGACCTCGACGCGGAGGGTCCCGTCGCGGTCGGTGCGGCGCACCACCGCGCCGGCATCCGCGAGGACCTGCAGGACCTCGTCGCGGGGGTGGCCGTAGCGGTTGCGCCGACCGACGGAGATGACCGCCAGCGGGGCGCGGGCCGCAGCCAGGAACGCCGGCTCGCTGGTCGCGCCGCCGTGGTGCGGGACCTTCAGGAGCCCGGCACGCAGCAGGTGCGGGGCGCGGAGCAGGTCCGCCTGCGCCGCACGTTCCACGTCGCCGGTCAGCAGCGCAACGCGTGCGCCGTAGGTGATCCGCAGCACCAACGACGTCTCGTTGGGCTCGCTGTCCGCCGCGCGGTAGGGCCGTCCCTGCGGGGGCCCGAGAACCTCGACCCGGACGGGTCCGATCGTCGTGCGCTGGCCGGCGACGGGTGTCACGACCGGTACGGCTGCGCGGGCGGCGCGGCGGAGCAGGCCGGCCACCGACGGCAGGTCGCTGTCGAGCGCGGGGACCCACACCGCCCCGACCCGCCCCTGATCCAGCACCGCGGGCAGGCCGTCGGCGTGGTCGGCGTGGGGGTGGGTGAGGACCACCAGGTCCAGGTCGCGCGTGCCCGCGCCCCGCAGCCAGCGGGCGGCCCGCACGTCGGGGCCGCCGTCCACCAGGATCCGCGCGCCGGGTGCCTCGACCAGGAGCGCGTCACCCTGCCCGACATCGATCGCGGTCACGAGCAGGGTGCGGGGCGGGGCGCGCAGCCCGACCACCGGGACGAGAGTCACGACCGCCACGGCAGCGACGACGGCCGCCAGGCGCCGGCCACGGCCGGGCAGCAACACCCATACCGCCACCGCGACGGTGGCGACGACCCCGGCGGGGCGCTGCCACGACACCACCCCGCCCCGCCACCGCAACCCGTCGGCGACCGCCAGCACCATCGCCAGGGCCGGGCGCGCCGCCGTGAACACCGGTACGGCCAGCCCCGGATCGGCGGCCGCGATCAGGCTCCCGGCCATGGCGATCGCGGACGCGACCGCGGCGGGCGGGACCGCCAGCAGGTTCGCAGGGACGGCGGCGACCGGCACCTCCCCGGCGCTGGCCAGCAGCACAGGAGCGACCGCGAGCTGCGCGGCGACGCTTGCGGCCAGCAGCTCCCCGACCGGACGCGGTAGGCCAGCCCAGCGGCGCCGCAGCAGCGGCCCGGCGACGACGACACCGGCGGTGGCGGCGGCGGACAGCAGCATCCCCAGCGCCGCTGCCATGC
Organism: Actinomycetota bacterium; assembly: GCA_019347675.1. Lineage (NCBI taxonomy): Bacteria > Bacillati > Actinomycetota > Actinomycetota bacterium. Next base: position 37,837 of record JAHWKW010000009.1, read on the forward strand.
CCGGGTCGATCAGGACGACGACCAGCACTGCTGCCGCGAGGCCGTGACGGGGATCGACCGGCCGTCCTCGCAACCCCGCCAGCACCACCAGCGTGGCCATCGCGGCGGCACGGAGGACGCTCGGTTCCCAGCGGGTCAGGTAGGTGAACCAGGCGATGGACCCCAGGATGATGACCGGCTGTGCGCGCGCCCCGACCCCGAGCAGCCGGAGCCCCGCCAGCGTTCCGACCACGACCAGCGCCACGTTCGAACCGCTGACCGCCACCAGGTGGGTCAGTCCCGTGTCGCGCATCGCCTGTTCGTGGTGATCGGGGAGCAGGCGCGTGTCGCCGGTCGCCAGTCCGACCGCCAGGCCGGCCGCAGCGGGCGGGAGCGCGTCGCGGGCGGCTGCGCGGATCCGGGCGCGGACGGCCTCGCTGGTGGCGGCCAACCAGCCCGGCGCCTGTCGTGGTTCCCACCGGGATGGGTCCAGCTGCACGGCGACGTACTGGCGGCGAAGGACCGCCCCGAAGCCGTCATGCTCGAGGGGACGCGCCGACGCGGTCCCGGCCCAGCGGCTGCCCAGGACCGGCGGGGCACCTCCCCGCCCTCGGAGCAGGGCGCGCGCCCGGGTCGGCTCGGAGCCGACCCGGTCGACGCGGACCAGTGTCCACCAGCCGTGCAGATGGGTTCGCGGCTCGGTCACGACGATCGCCTCGACGGTCGCCGTCCCTCCGCGGCGGGCGAGGTCGGCCAGGGGTCCCCGCTCGATCCGGGCGGCGCGGACAGCGCCGGCCCCGGCCGCGACCGCGGCCACGGCCAGGCACGCCAGACCCCGACGGGCGCGGGGACCGGCGTGCGCGGCGGCTGCTGCGGTCACGGCTCCCGCGGCGGTCACCAGCGCAGCCAGGACCGGACCGGCGCGGGCCAGCGGCTGGGAGCCCCATCCGGCTGCGATCAGTGCCACGACCGCCCACACCGCGACGGGACCCACCGCGTGCCGCGCGGGGGCGCGGGTCACTGGTATCCCTGAGCAGCTGTCTTGCGAGTCCGAAGACAGCTGCTGCCGCGTCGCTCCTGCGCGGCGCCGCTCACCGGACGAAGATCCGCTCGGCCAGTTGCTGGAAGGTGCGCTCGCCGATGCCCGGGACGTCGCGGAGCTGACCGACATCGGCGAAGCGGCCGTGGGCATCCCGCCACGCGACGATCCGCTCGGCGAGCACCGGACCGATCCCGGGCAGTTCCTCGAGGTCGTCAGCGGTGGCGACGTTGAGATCCACCCGCCCATCGGCGTCGCGTGGCCCCACAGCCGTCGGCGCCGGTGGTCCGGGCCCGGTGGCGAGCGGCACGACGACCTGCTCGCCGTCGGTGAGGACCCGAGCCAGGTTGAGCGCGTCGAGGGCCGCGTCGAACCGTGGCCCGCCGGCGGCGGCGATCGCATCGGCGACCCGCGCCCCGCCCTGTAGGCGCACCACGCCGGGGTCCAAGACCCCACCAGCGACGTGGACGGTGACCGGGCCCGGCGCGGGGTCCTCTAGCGACACCGGCGCCGTCGGTGGCGTGGACGGGCGGGCACCGCCCGACCACCACACCAGAGCGGTGGCCAGCGCCGCCCCTGCCAGGAGCACCGCCAGGCCAGCGGCCTCAGCCGGGCTGGCGTCCAGCCACGCCGCCACGGTACGCAGACGTCCAGGTGAGTGGTGGGGGTCCACACCGCAAGCGTGGGCCGCCCGGAGCCCGATGGTGGGGGTCGCCGTCGTGTGCGCTGTGGACGGCGGCGACCGACCTCACCTCACCCTGGGCGGGTCACCACGTTCACGAGGCGGTCGGGGACCACGATGATCTTGACGATCTCACGCCCCTCGACGTGGCGGGCGACGTTGTCGGACGCGAGCGCGGCGGCTTCGAGGCTGGCCTGGTCGGTGCCGACCCCGACCGTGAACTTGTCGCGGACCCTGCCGTCGACCTGCACGACGATCGGGATCTCCTCCTCGACCAGCAGTGCTGGATCCGCCTGCGGCCACGGCGTGTCGTGGACCGACCGGTCATGGCCGAGCCGTTCCCACAGCGCGTCGGTGACGAAGCAGGCTACCGGGGCCAGGAGCGTCAGCAGCGCTTCGATTGCCTCCCGGACGGGGGTCCCGCGGACCCCATCACGACGTGCGGCGATGATGGTGTTGGACAACTCCATCAGCTTGGCGATCGCCGTGTTGTACTTGAACGCGTCGTAGTCGTCGGACACACCGGCGATGGTGCGGTGCGTGGCTTTGCGCAGCGCCTCGACCCGTTCGGCGCTGCCAGCGTCGGCGTGGTCGTCGAGATGGTCCCGCGTGAGGCGCCAGACCCGCGACAGCCACCGGTACACGCCCTCCGGTGAGACGTCCGCCCAGTCGATGTCCGCCTCGGGCGGGCCCGAGAACAGCATGGTGGCCCGCAGCGTGTCGGCGCCGTACTGCTCGTACACCTCGCCGGGGACCACCAGGTTGCCGCGGGACTTGCTCATCGCGGCGCCCTCCATGATCACCTGGCCCTGGTTGAGCAGCCTCACGAAGGGTTCGTCGAACGACAGGTGGCCCAGGTCGCGCAGAGCCTTGACCAGGAACCGGCTGTACAGCAGGTGGAGGATGGCGTGCTCGACGCCGCCGGTGTACTGGTCCACCGGCAGCCAGCGGTCGACCGGTTCAGGGGCCCAGGGCCGCTCGGTGTCGTCGGGTGACAGGTAGCGCAGGAAGTACCACGACGAGTCGACGAACGTGTCCATCGTGTCGGTCTCGCGCTCGGCGGGTTCCCCACAGCGCGGGCAGTGGGTGTTCACGAACCCGTCGTGACGCGGGAGCGGCGATCCTCCCTCGGGGGAGAACTCGACGTCGTCGGGGAGCAGCACCGGCAGGTCGTCGTCGGCGACGGGGACCTGGCCGCACGAGGCGCAGTGGATGATCGGGATCGGGGCACCCCAGTACCGCTGGCGCGACACCAGCCAGTCGCGGAGCCGGTAGTTGACCTGCGGCCGTCCCAGTCCACGTTCGTCCAGATCGGCCGTGATCCGCCGTTTCGTCTCCGGCCACGGCAACCCGTCGTAGGGTCCGGAGTTCACCGTGACACCCTCGCCGACGTGCGCCTCGGTGATCGTCGAGAAGTCGGGATCACCGTCCCTCGCGCCGTCCTCGGCGACCACCACCCGCACGGGCAGACCGTGTTCGCGCGCGAAGTCCAGGTCGCGTTGGTCGTGGGCGGGTACCGCCATGATCGCGCCGGTTCCGTACTCCATCAGGACGTAGTCCGCGGCGAACGCCGGGATGCGTTCGCCGTTGACCGGGTTGACCATGTCGAACGACAGGCGGATTCCCCGCTTGCCGCGCGTCTCGGTCGACAGGCGCTCGAGCTCCGAGCGTGTCGCGACCTCGTCCACGAACGCCCGGTAGTCGGGATCGTCGCCCATCTTCTCGGCGACCAGCGGGTGCTCCGGAGCGAACACGAAGTATGTGGCGCCGTACAGCGTGTCGGGTCGGGTGGTGAAGACCACCACCTCCTCCCCGCTGTCTGCGACCGTGAAGGTCACGTCGGCCCCCTCAGAGCGGCCGATCCAGTTGCGCTGCATCACGCGGACCCGCTCGGGCCAGTGGCCTTCGAGACGGTCGAGGTCGTCCAGCAGTTCTTGCGCGTACCGGGTGATGCGGAAGAACCACTGGGTGAGCGGGCGCCGGACCACCTGCGCGCCGCAGCGCTCGCAGCGGCCGTCGATCACCTGTTCGTTGGCCAGGACCGTGGCGTCTTTCGGACACCAGTTGACGGGTGCCTCGGCGCGGTAGGCCAGGTCGGCTTCGTACAGGCGGAGGAAGATCCACTGCGTCCAGCGGTAGTACTCGGGGTCGGAGGTGTGGACGACGCGGTGCCAGTCGAACGAGTACCCCAGCCGGATGATCGACTGCTTCTGCTGGTCGATGTTGGTGTACGTCCAGCCCCGGGGGTGCAGCCCCCGCTTCATCGCCGCGTTCTCCGCCGGGAGGCCGAAGGAGTCCCAGCCGATCGGGTTCAGGACCGCCTTCCCGGTCATGCGCGCGTGGCGGACCAGCGCGTCGTGGATCGAGAAGATCTCGGCATGGCCCATGTGTAGATCACCCGACGGGTACGGGAACATCGTCAGCGCGTAGAAACGCTCGCCCGTGGGGTCTTCCGTCAGCGAGTAGGTGCGTTCCTCGTACCAGCGCTGCGCGATCGGGGGCTCGAGCGTCAGCGGCTCGTAGCGCTCCGGCTCCCCGGCCGGGGCGTTCGCGGCGTGCTGTGCCATCCGGGACGGTCTCCTGACGGTGGATGCGACCGTATGGTGCCGCTCGACCGTGCGCAGTCCCAAAGAGCCCAGGCAGGCGTGCGGGGGCAACTGCGGGGCGGTACGCTTCGGCGCGGCGGCCGTTGGTCGCCGCTCCCGGGCCCGTAGCTCAGTTGGAAGAGCGCTGCCATGGCATGGCAGAGGTCGTCGGTTCGATCCCGATCGGGTCCACCCCGCGCCGTAGAGCCCCATCGGCGTCAGTCCAGGCTCGGCCGTCGCTGCTCTGGGCAAGGCACGTTGCGAAGAGCGTGCCGGTTCTTGCCGTAGCGCCGCACCGTGCCGCCGCCGAGCCACACCCGCTCGATCGCGAGCGTCTTCGCGTGGTTTGGTCGGCCGTCATGCCGCTGGGCTCGGCACGGTCCGCCCGAGCAGGCGGGGGATCGTGCACGGTCGCCCCGCGACGGACCGACCCCCGGACGTACGACACGCGGGAGGTCGATCGACCTCCCGGGCGTCGGACCGTTGGATCAGGCGAGCTCGAACCGGTCGAGGTTCATGACCTTGTCCCATGCGGCGACGAAGTTCTGGACGAACCGCTCCTTCGCGTCGTCGCTGCCGTAGACCTCCGCGATCGCGCGGAGCTGGGAGTTCGCGCCGAAGACGAGGTCGACGCGGGTGGCGGTCCACTTGACCTCACCGGTCTCGCGGTCGCGCCCCTCGAACAGCTCCTCCCCCTCACCGACGGGCTGCCACTCCGTGCCCATGTCGAGCAGGTTGACGAAGAAGTCGTTGGACAGGGTCCCGGGCCGGTCGGTGAAGACCCCGTGCGTGGAGTCCCCGACGTTGGCGTCCAGGACGCGCATCCCGCCGAGGAGCGCCGTCATCTCCGGTCCCGACAGCGTCAGCATGAACGCCTTGTCGAGCAGCAGATGCTCCGTCGGGATGGGGCCGCCCTTCTGGAGGTAGTTCCGGAACCCGTCGGCCATCGGCTCGAGGTAGCCGAACGACTCGACGTCGGTCTGCTCCTGCGTGGCGTCGGTCCGCCCCGGCGTGAACGGCACCGCCACGTCGTAGCCGCCGTCCTCGGCGGCTGCCTCGACGGCAGCGCAACCACCCAGGACGATCAGGTCCGCGAGCGAGACCTCCTTCCCGCCGGTCTGCGCGTCGTTGAACTCCTGCTGGATCTCCCCCAGCTTCGAGATCACCGTCGACACGCCGGACCGCACGTTGACGTCCCACTCCGCCTGCGGCGACAGGCGGATGCGCGCACCGTTGGCGCCACCGCGCTTGTCGGTGTCGCGGTAGGTCGACGCCGCCGACCAGGCCGTGTTGACCAGCTGCTGGATCGTCAGGCCCGAGTCGAGGACCTCGGTCTTGAGCGACGCGATGTCGGCGTCGTCGATCAGCTCGTGGTCGACCGCCGGGACCGGGTCCTGCCAGAGCAGCTCCTCGTCGGGGACGAGCGGGCCGAGGTAGCGGATGCTCGGACCCATGTCACGGTGGATCAGCTTGTACCAGGCCCGGGCGAAGGCGTCGGCGAGCTCGTCGGGGTTCTCGTGGAACCGCTCGGAGATCGGCCGGTACGCCGGATCCTTGATGAGCGAGAGGTCCGTCGTCAGCATGACGGGCCCGTGCTTCTTCGACGGGTCGTGAGCGTCCGGGACGAGGTCCTGCTCCTCGACGTTCCTGGGCGTCCACTGCTTCGCGCCGGCGGGGCTCTCGGTCAGCTCGAACTCGTCCTCGTACTTGAACAGGATGTCGAAGAAGCCGTTGTCCCACCTGGTCGGCTGCGGCGTCCAGGCACCTTCGAGCCCGCTGGTGACCGCCTCGGCGCCCTTGCCGCCCTTCCAGCCGAGACCCTGCTCCTCCAGGCCGGCGGCCTCGGGCGCGGCACCGACGGTGGCGGGCGTCGCACCGTGGGTCTTGCCGAACGTGTGACCACCGGCGATCAGCGCGACGGTCTCGTCGTCGTTCATGGCCATGCGACCGAACGTGACACGGATGTCGTGGGCCGCCTTGAGTGGGTCCGGCTCGCCGTTCGGCCCCTCCGGGTTGACGTAGATCAGACCCATCTGCGTCGCCGCGAGCGTTCCGAAGAGCTCACGGTCGCCGCTGTAGCGCTCGTCGCCGAGCCACTCGGCCTCCGGCCCCCAGAAGACGTCCTCCTCGGGTGCCCAGATGTCCTTGCGACCGAAGCCGAAGCCGAACGTCTTGAAGCCCATCGTCTCCAGGGCGCGGTTGCCCGCGAAGATCAGCAGGTCGGCCCACGAGATCTGCCGACCGTACTTCTTCTTGATCGGCCACAGCAGCCGACGCGCCTTGTCGAGGTTCGCGTTGTCGGGCCAGCTGTTGAGCGGGGCGAACCGCTGCGAGCCGGACGCACCGCCGCCGCGACCGTCGCCGACCCGGTAGGTGCCCGCGGCGTGCCACGACATCCGGATGAACAGCGGCCCGTAGTGGCCGTAGTCGGCCGGCCACCAGTCCTGCGACTCCGTCATGAGGGCGTCGAGGTCCCTCGTGAGCACATCGAGGTCCAGCCTGGCGAACTCCTCGGCGTAGTCGAATTCCTCCCCCATGGGATCGGCCTTGGGGTAGTCCGGGTGGAGGATCCGCAGGCTCAGCTGGTTCGGCCACCAGGTCTCGTTCGAGGGCCCTGCGGTGCTGGACGTGTGGGCTCCCGAGTACGGGCACTGGCTCGCGCGCTGTGACAAATCATGCTCCTCATGTTGCAGGCTGGGGGCGGTGCCGCCTGGTGTCAGGGCGAGGTCTGTCGCGGGTGGACCCGTCGCTCCAACGGGGGTCGGACACTGCGCGGCGGCAGGCTAGAAGAGTTCAAAACTTGGAGCAAACCGCTCCTTGGTATTCTCCGCACGGCGCACAGGAGGCAACGAGCAGGTGACACCGCTGATCGACCGTCTGCGCCACCGTGGGTGGCGGATGACGGCGCAGCGACGCGTCATCGCAGAGGCGATGGCGGGCGAGCACGTGCACCTGGCCGCCGACGAGGTGCTCGAACGTGCCCGCGAGGCCCTGCCCGAGGTCAGCTTGGCCACCGTCTACAACACCCTCAACGAACTGGTCAGCATCGGCGAGCTGCTCGAGATCACTCACGCAGACGGCCGCAAGCGCTACGACCCCAACGTCACCGAGCGCCATCACCACCTCGTGTGCGTGGCATGCGGGCGGATGCTCGACGTCCAGGCCGACGCCCCGAACCTGCCAGCCGACCAGGAACACGGGTTCGAGGTCCTCGGTGTCGAGGTCACCTTCCGTGCGCGCTGCCCGGAGTGCACCAGCGCCGCCTGAGCGGGGCCGCGCTGGAGACCGAGACGAGCGCCGACCGCGCTGCCACGCGGACACGGTCCTGGCCGGAGCGCTCCTTCGTGGAGCGATCACGGTTGGCGTGACGGCGGCGTCAAGCGACCTAAGGACCCCACAGGCCTGAGGAGCGGTTCGGGAGGACAGAGCCCCACGCAGAACCACTGCGATTCGGCTTCGGAGTCGCTCATGGGGTTTCCCGCAAGCCGCATGGCCTACCCGAGGGGAACGCACCGTTCAACGCCGACCCCGGACGGGCGCGGTCTGGTTCATTGCTGCACAGGCTGCGGCGAGCGACTCCGTCGGTTCGCACTCTTGAAGCGGTGGTCTATTCGAGGTCGTTGTCGAGCGAGAAGATGAACGCATCAGCGTCACGACGCCGGCTAGGGGTCCGGCGTGTTCCCGGAGTGAACCGGCCGTGCCACCCCGCGAGCGCAGAGCGGGCCGCAGGCGTTCCGCGAGTCTGGTTGTGGTCCGTGGACGCCCGCGGTTGGATCGTGACGGTCTGGTCGATGAAAAACACTGGTCCCGGTGAGCTCGATGAACACCACTCCCATCGGGGTCACATGCCCGATGGGGACTTTGGAACCGTGACTGCCGCCGCCCAGACCAGCAGCGCTTCGCTGCCGGGGATGCCAGCGACCACGTCGACGAGGTTTCGGGCTTGGCGTTGCATCCGCCGCGACTCGGGTGCCAGGAACTGAGCCGCCTCGGCCCAGCCGCTGCCGTGCGGGCGACCTCGGTCGCGTAGGCTCGCGGTCATGTCCGACCTGCGTGCCGTCCAGCCGCTCGTCGATCAGGAGACGGGTCTGGCAGTCGTATCGACCACCCGCGCCAACGGCACGATCCAGGCCACCGTCGTCAACGCCGGCATCCTCGCGCATCCGATCTCGGCCGAGCAGGTCGTGGGGTTCGTCACCCGCGGGGGGACCCGGAAGCACCACCATCTGCGGGCCCGGTCGTTCTGCACGGTCACGTTCCGGCGCGGGTGGCGATGGGCCACGGTCGAAGGAGACGCGGAACTGATCGGACCCGACGATCCCGCCGACGACGTCGACCCCGACCGGTTGCGCCTGCTGCTGCGTGACATCTTCCGTGCTGCCGGTGGCACGCACGACGACTGGCAGGAGTACGACCGGGTGATGGCTGCAGAGCGTCGCCTGGCGGTCCTGGTCAGCCCGCGGCGCGTGTACTCCTCCCACGGCGGATAGTGCACCCAGGGCTGGATCCGACCAACGCCCCGGTCGATCGACGGCGGCCGGTGGCCGTGGTGCGCTCGCCGGACGCAGCCGCCAGCGGCCAGGCTGTCGTCGTGGATCGCGCAACAGCAAGCCTGGCCGGTCGCGATCGACGGCGCGGGTCTGGCGGCTGGCTACCGTGGTGGCGTGGAGCGGGGGCCAGGGTGGCTGACGGGGCGGCTGCGGAGGATCCGGGCTGGCGTCAGGCGGTACGCCACTTGGTGCCGTTGATGCTGATGCCGGTTGTCGTCACGAAGAAGTCGTCGTCGGACGAGCCACGGATCCTTGTGCTGCGGGCCATTTTCCTCGCCTTCGTCGCAGCGCTGTTCGGGTTCCTCATGGTCCTGTTGGTGATGTTCCCACTGACCTCGACCGGGCCGGTCGATGCGGTGGTGTACGCGCTGGTCGCGGTCGGACCACTGACCCTCACGGCGATCCCGTGGGCGCGTCGCCGGCTGTTGGACTTCTGTGGAACGCCATCGGAGCTCGCCGGGGCCGACGCGACGAGCGTGTTCCTCAGCATCGCCTATGTTGAGTCCGCCGCCCTGTTCGCATTCGTCGCGACGTTCCTCGCGGAGGCGCTGTGGCCCTACCTGGTGGGCATGCTGGTTGCCCTCGCCGGTTTCGCTGCGCTCGCACCAACGAGCGGGCGCATCAGACGTCTGGATGAGCGCTTGTCGACGCGAGGCTGCCACCATTCGTTGCGGGTCGGCCTGTTCGTCCCCAGCGACGAAGACGAGACCGGCTGAGACAACGGCGTGTATGGGTGTGCTCGCAGTCGCCAGATCCGGCGTTCACGCGAGTCAGCTGGCCGTGCGTGCTGCGGGATCGCGTAGGAGCGCGGCGGTCCCCGTCTTCGGGAAGTCGCGGAGCGACCGCTTGAGCTCCGCGAACCCGTCCCAGTGGGCCAGCGTCTCGATCGCTTCCCACAGCTCGGCGGCCTCGTCTCCGGTTGGGGGCTCGCTGATCACCGGCCCGAAGAACGCCGGCCCGTCGGGTGGGTCGAACGACAGGATCGGCGTGCCCACGTCGCCGCCGGCGCGGTCGAGTGCTTCGTCGCGTTCCGCCCGCAGCAGGGAGTCCCAGCGGTCGTCGTCGGCCGCATCGGCGTAGGCGGGCGGGAGCCCGACGCTGGCGAGGATCGCACCCACGTCCGGGCCGTGGGCGACGTCTTCGAGGACGTCTTCGAACTGGGGACCGGCCGGTTCAGACTCCCACACCGCTTCGCCCATCGCTCGGTACAGCTCGCCGATCACGCCGGGGCCTTCGTCCTCGCGGACGGCGGCGCACACCCGCAGCATCTCCAGGCCGCGTTGGTGGACGTCGGGGTACTGCGGCGGCTTGTCCTCGTAGCCGTCCTCGTTGAGCAGCCTCAACGAGATGAACCGCCACTCGACCTGCAACGGTCGCAAGCGCTGCACTTCCCGCACCCAGCGTGATGTGGCCCAGCAGAAGGGACAAACCGGGTCGAAGAAGAACTCCAGGTCGGCGGTCATCGGCGCTCCTGTCCGTGGTCTGCGTCCAGGGTGCCCCACCGACGGGTTGACGTCGCCACTGCTTCCCGCCCACGGGAACAACCTGCGACACCGACGATCGGGGAGCCAGGGTCATGGGGTCAGCCCTTCGACCGCTGAGTGGGTGGCGATCGCCTCGTCAGCGATCACGAACGCGACCGCCACCCCGCCATCGTGCGCGAACGACAAGGTGGCCGGCGCTGGCGCCCCGGCAACCCACAGTGCGGGGACGCCGTGGGGGCCGTTGCGGACCTCGATGTCCCGCCAGGACAGGCGCACGCCGAGAGCCTTGCGCGCGGCCTCCTTGGCCGCCCACCGCCCCGCGAGTCGCGCCGCGCCGGCGGGCGAGGTCAGGTCCACTCCGTCGCGGGTGCACTCTTCGAGCTCCCCATGGGTGTAGACGCGTGTGACGAACCGGGGACAGCGGGCGACGACCGTGGCGATGCGGTCGATCTCGACGACGTCCACACCCGGCCTCACCGGCTCCTCCTGCTCGTACGAGGCGACGCTAACAGCGTTCACCCGGCCGGCAGGGTGGGAACCACATCGTCACGGCGACACGAACAGCAGCGCGACGTTCTGGCCGCCGAACCCGAACGAGTTCGTGAGTGCCACACGGACAGGTCCGTGGCGGGGCGTCCCCTTGACCACGTCGAGGTCGATCTCGGCGTCGACCTGCTCGAGGTTCGCCGTGGGCGGGACGACGCCATCGCGGATGGCGAGCACCGCGAACGCCGCCTCCACGGCGCCCGCGGCCCCCAGGAGATGGCCGGTGACACCCTTGGTCGAGGTGACCGCAGCCCCGCCGCCCCCGTCGCCGAGGACCGTGCGGATCGCTGCCGCCTCGACACGGTCGTTGAGCGGCGTGGATGTGCCATGCGCGTTGACGAGGTCGACCTCGCTGGGCGCCACACCGGCGTCGTGCAGCGCCCGCCGCATCGCCAGGACGGCCCCGGCGCCGTCGTCGGGCGGTGCTGTGGCGTGGTGGGCGTCGGCAGAGGCGCCCGCCCCGGCCAGGACGGCCAGCGGCGTCCCGCCGCGTGCAGCGACGTCCTCGAGCCGCTCCAGTAAGAGGATCCCGGCGCCCTCGCCGATCACGAAACCATCGCGATCGGCGTCGAACGGCCGCGACGCGGTGGCGTCGCAGCGGCTGGACAGGGCACCCATCTCCCCGAACGCCGCGACGCAGCAGGGTGTGATGGCCACGTCGGTTCCCCCGGCCAGCACCACGTCGACCGCCCCGGCACGCAGCAGTTGGCGCGCGACGTACACGGCGCTGGCTCCAGAGGCGAACGAGGTGTTGACGGTGATCGCCGGGCCGCTCAGTCCGAGAGCGGCTGCCAGCCTGCTCGCCGGCGATCGGGACACGATCCCGGCCACGTGCGGGTCGACGTCGCCGTCCTCGACGAGCCGCCGGTGCTGGCGTTCGCGGTCCGCAATGTCGGCGAAACAGCTGCCGAGGACGACCGCGGTGCGGTCACGGGCGTTGTCCAGCGCGCCGTCGAGACCGGCCACGGCCTCACGCGCGGCCATCAACGCCAGCCTGGCGGCCCGGTGTGGAGGCTCGGGTCCCGCGGCCTCGACGTCGCCGTCGCGGTCCTGATCGAGGTCCGGGTCGCGGACGCGGCACGTGACGATCATGGGGATCCCCGCGGCGTCGGCGAGGTCCGGGTCGGGCTCCGCGGTTGGCGTGCCGGCGAGGACAGCTTCCCACGATGCCTGGGTTCCGCGTCCAGCGGGTGTGACCAACCCCAGGCCCGTCACGGCCTGCGACGTGCTGGTCGCGCCGGGCGGGGTCACGGCGGGCAGGTCCCCAAGGGCATGCAGCACTGCGCCGTGGACGCTGACACGTCGCCTCCTCGCGCAGACGTCGCGACAGACTGTACGGCGCAGCCAGCGCGGCTCACCCGCACGTGCGACCATCGGGGTCGCGTCGGGTTGGCCGGGGACGCTCCCGTTGATCTCGCCGCCCCGCTCGTAAGGTGCAGCGGATGCCGACGATCACGGAGAGGCTCGAGCACCGCCTGCCGGTCGGGTTGCGTCCGGTGTGGCGCCTGGCCGTCCGCACCGCGGGTGAGACCGTCGACGACCGGGTGACCGGCTTGGCGGCCGAGGCGGCGTTCTTCGCCCTCCTGTCGTTCGTGCCGCTGCTGCTGGCCCTACTCGGTGCGGTGGGGTGGGTGCTCGAACTGCTCGGCACCGAGACGACGGCCGAGATCAACCGGTTGGTCTACGGTTTGCCGCGGACGTTCCTGTCCGACCGCACGTTCGATGCCTACCGCCAGATCGCCAACGAGATCCTGGGGGGCGGGCGCGGCAGCGTCGTCTCGGTGGGCTTCCTGGTCGCGCTGTGGGGCGGCTCGCGGGCGGTGAACGCCTTCCTGGAAGCGATCAACATCGCCTACGACCTGGAGCGCCCGCGCTCGGCGTGGCGACGCCGCCTCCTCGCGCTGAGCATCACCGTGGCCGGGGCCGTTCTGGGGGCGCTCGTCGTTCCGGCGCTGGTGCTCGGACCCCGGCTGTTGCGGTGGCTGATCCCCGGCCCAGTGGTGGTCGTCGTCCCGGGGTGGGTGGCGACCGTCGGCTTCTACCTCGCGCTGGCGGTGGTGACCGTGGCGCTGATCGCGACCTTCTACCACATCGCCGTCCCGTGGCGCACTCCCTGGCTGCGTGACCTCCCCGGCGCAGTGGTGGGGATGGTGCTGTGGCTGCTGGGGGCCGGGGCCCTGCGGACCTACATCGCCTTCTCGTTCGGCGGCGACAACCTCTACAGCTCCTTCGCCGCGCCGCTGGCCGTGATGCTGTGGCTGTTCGTCACCGCGTTCGCGGTCCTCCTCGGGGCGGAGTTGAACGCGGAGATCGAGAAGATGTGGCCGCACGCCGGAACGCCAGACGAGTTCCGCGACGACAGCGGCGACCCGGCGGATGACAGCGGCCCTTCACAGGCGATGCCGCAACGACTCCGTCGTTGAGGCCGACGCCAGCCAGCGGTTGCCGCGTGGCGGGGGAGGGCCGTTAGGGGCTCGAGCGCACGGCGTGAAGATGACCGGCCATCAGTGGCTCGCCGGTGAACGGGTCGAGGTGGGGGACGTCCGCCCACAGCCGTTCGAGGGCGTAGAACTCCCGTCGCTCCTGGTCGAACAGGTGGCACACCACGTCACCGAAGTCCAGCAGCACCCAGCCGGACTCGACCGGGCCCTCCCGGCGCAGGGGCCGGACGCCGTGGTCGCCCCGGAGCCGCTCCTCGACGCCTTCGGCGACGGCTTTCAGTTGACGGTCCGTGCGGGCCGTCGCGATCACGAACACGTCCACGAGCGTGAGCAGGTCGGCGACGTCGAGCACCACCAGATCCCCAGCCTGCTTGTCGTCCGCGGCGCGGCATGCACTGACCGCGGTCGCGATCGCTTCTGGCGTGGCGGGCACGGTCTCCTATCCGCTCGTGGTCGTCGGTCGACGAGGTGAAGGCAACCACACCGTTGTGCCGGGCGCACATCGGTCAGCTGTTCGGCGGGTCCCGTCCCCGCCGGGGGTCACCCGGACGCCCCCGTGAAATCGCGACCGACGACGATCGTGATGTCCACGACCGACTGCGGCGTGCGACTGACCTCGACGCGGCCGACGCCGAGCAGGTCGCGGATCTGATCGGCGAGCTGCAGCTGCTCGGGGCGGTCGTCGTACACGAGGATCCGGGTCTCGTCGTGGTCGAAACGGTCGGCGTTCTTGGTCAGCACGATGCGGAACCCGGCCGGGAGCAGCCGCTCAGCCACCTGCTGGCCGATGCCGGGCTCACCGTTGCCGTTGAGGATCTGCACGCGTCGGCCGCCGCTGCCGTGCGCGACCGGGATCGAGTCCGCGAACCGGTCGGCGACGAGCTGAGCGGCCCGTTCGCGGTCGATCCGCAGCGAACCCTCGCCGCCCGATCCGATCGGGGACACCGGGAGGGTGAAGACGGCGAGTCGATCCGCGACGTGCGCGGTCGCCGCTGCCTGCAACAGCGACTGGAGCTCCTCGGCGGGAACGGTCGTGTCCAGCATCGGCGCCCCGTCGGCGAACACCGCCTCGAGGATCCCCGGTTGGGCCGCGAGTGCCTCGAGGAGCGCGTTCAGGACACGCCGCACCCTGGGCAGGCGATCCAGGTCGCTCCCGCCCTCGCTGTCGAAGGTCAACAGCTCCGCCAGCCTGGGCCCGTCGAGCGGCTGCGGTCCCGGCTCGAACCGCACCCGGCGTTCGCCGTCGGGCTCGGTGGCCACCAGGCGTTCGGAGACCTCGACCGTCAAACGACCCGCCCGGCCGAACAGCGAGGCCCACCCCTGTTGGCTCACATCCACCACCCCGTCGAGGTCCAGGCCCAGGAGGTTCTCGACCGTGGAGCCCACCAACGCTCCCTGTCCGAAGGCGTACGCCCGCTCGACCCGGTCCAGACCGTGCCCGGGGATGTCCGCCACCGTCGCGGTGGGGACGAACAGCAGCGTCGACTCGTCAGTCCGCGGGTCGTGCGCGAGCACGAACGCCAGTGTGGCGCCACGGGTCGGATCGCGCTCGTCGAACGTCACGAACAGGACCGCGCGTTGCCCGCCGGACGCCGCAGCGCCCTCGCCGCCGCTGGTCAGCCCGGATCGGCTGCGGTCGAGCGCCGGGATCAGCGTCGTGGCCCACACCGTGGCGGCCGCCAGGGCAGCGAGCGCGACGACGGCTGCACCCAGGCGGAGGATCCGCCGGCGTCGTTCGGCGCGGCGACGCCGTTGCCGCTCCCCGGCGCTGCGTCGCGGTCGGGGTGGACGCGACCGTCCCGGCGGGATGAGCCGGTCGAAGGTCAACCTGCGATCCGAGAGCTCGTCGAGCGTGTCGCTCATCCCTCGTCCTCCCGGTACAGGCGCTGTGCGCGGATGTGCTCGACCACCGCGTCGGGGAGCTGGTGGCGGACCGCGCGGCGCTGGCGGAAACGGGCACGGAGATCGGTGGACGAGATCCCGATCTCCGGAGTCGTCAGCCGCTCCAACCGTCCCAGGATCGGGCCGTCAAGCTCGACGTCGTACCCGGGGCGGGTGAGCATCACGAACGTCGCGAGCTCCAACGCTTTGTCCACCTCGCGCCACTCCGGCATGTTCGCCGCCGCGTCCTCGCCCACCAGGAAGAACAGCTCCGCGTCGCTGATGGCGGCCTGCAGCTCCTGCAGCGTGTCGACCGTGTACGTCAGGCGTCCGCGGTCGATCTCGCTGCGGTTGACCTGGAACGCCGGGTCGTCGGCGACCGCGAGCTCCACCATCCGGACCCGGTCCTCGGAAGGAGAGCATCGCTGCTTCATCCACGGCTGTCCCGCCACCACGAACTGCACCTGATCCAGGTCCAGCTCGACACGGGCCACCTCGGCGATCACCAGGTGGCCCAGATGCGGTGGATCGAAGGTGCCGCCCAGAAGGCCGATGCGGCGGGGACCGTCCGGGTTGGGCGCCATGCGCGGCAGCGTATCCGTCGGGTGGATGGGGGCCCCGGAGCTGGTGAACCACGCGGGCCGGTGAACCGATCGCAGTGGCTTGCGCAGCGGTCGCGTCCGGCAGCAGCCGGCAAGGAACAGCGGCGACCGCGGCTGTAGGGTGGCGCGACGGTCGTCTTCGAGGAGCGCAGCGCATGACCGGCGACGCCCTGTCGACGTGGGTAGATGCGGATCGGCTGACGCAGTGGGTACACGACAGTCGCCGCCGGGTCGAGGAGCTGGTGGAGGACCTGTCCGACGAACAGCTCGTCGGCCCGCTGATCGCGACGATCAACCCGCTGATCTGGGAGATCGGTCACCTCACGTGGTTCCAGGAGAAGTTCTTCCTGCGCGACGCGCTGCAGCGCGAACCGATCATCGCCCACTGCGACGCGTTGTGGGACTCGGGTGCCGTCCCTCACGACACCCGTTGGTTCCTGGACCTGCCGTCCCGCGACGACACGCTGGCGTACATGGGCCAGGTGCGCGACCGCGTCGCCGAGGCGGTCGCCGCGGGTCTGCCTCCTGCCTGGCACCGTCTCGCGCTGTACACGGTGTTCCACGAGGACACCCACACCGAGGCGTTGACCTACACCCGCCAGACGCTGCAGTACCCCGCCCCGACCATCGCGCAGCTGTCGGACACCGCTCCTGACACGGTGGTCGACGCCGGGGCGCACCGGGGCGACGTCGACATCGACGGTGGGACCTTCCTGCTGGGCGCGACCGGAGCCGAGCCGTTCGTCTACGACAACGAGAAGTGGTGCCATCGCGTCGAGGTACAGCCGTTCTCGATCGCGAAGGCGCCGGTGACCCAGGCGCAGTTCGCCGAGTTCGTCGAGGATGGCGGCTACCAGCGTCCGCTGCTGTGGAGCCGCCCCGGCTGGTCGTGGCGGACCCGCACGCGCGCCGATCACCCGGTGTACTGGCGACGGTCGGACAGCGGCTGGGAGCGGCGAGTGTTCGATGCGTGGCGACCTCTCGAGCCGGACCGCCCGGTGGTCCACGTCTGCTGGTACGAGGCCGAGGCGTTCTGCGGCTGGGCCGGCCGGCGCCTGCCAACCGAAGCCCAGTGGGAGCTGGCCGCGACCGGCGCGGCAGGCGCCACCGACGGCGGTGGCGGGCTGGGCACGACCAAGCGGCGCTACCCGTGGGGTGACGAGGACCCCGCAGCCCAGCACGCCAACCTCGACTGGCGCGCCATGGACACCGTCGACGTCGCGGCGTACCCCGCCGGGGACAGCGTCTACGGGTGCCGCCAGATGATCGGGAACGTCTGGGAGTGGACCGGCTCGACGTTCGCGCCGTACCCCAACTTCGAGCAGGACACCTACCGGGACAACTCGTGGCCGTGGTTCGGGAGCCGCAAGGGGCTGCGCGGCGGGGCGTGGGCCACCCGCGGCCGCTACGTCCGCAACACCTACCGCAACTACTTCACGCCCGACCGGCGGGACGTGTACGCCGGGTTCCGGACCTGCGTGTCGGGGGGCTGAGGCTCGATCCGCGGTCGCCGCGAACCCGTTACCGCGCCAGGCGTCGCAGAGCCGACGACGTCAGGTCGGCCAGCAGGACCAGCGCCACGTACACCGCGAGCCACAGCCCGACCTCCGACCAGCGCAACAAGCTCATGGCGAGCCGCAGCTGGTACCCGACCCCCGCAAGCGCCACGAAGCCGACCACGGCCGCGGCGCGCATCATCACCTCCCACCGGTACAGCAGGAACGTGAGGAACTGGGGGAGGACCTGCGGGAGCACGCCGTAGGCGAGGACCTGCAGGCGGCCGGCGCCGGCGGAACGCAGGGCCTCGAGCGGCCCCGGATCGAGGTCCTCCACCACGTCGGAGCCGAGACGACCCATCACGCCGATGTTGTGCAACGCCAGGGCGAGGGCTGCGGCCAGCACCCCCGGCCGCAGGACGAACACCAGCAGCAGCGCCCAGATGTAGTCGGGGACCGCCCGCGTCAGGACGTGCATCCCGCGGCTCGCGACCAACCCGAGCCGCCCCGCAGTGCCCACCCGGCTGTGCGGAGCGTCACGGAGCGGACGGGAGGCGAAGATCACCGTCGCCAGGGCCACGACACCGGCGGTCGCCGCGCCGAGCAGGCTCATCACCACCGTGTCGACCGCAGGACCCATCGCGGCCCGCCACGCACCGCCGGTCGCCCACACCGGCGGGTCGACACCGTCGACGCCCAACAGGTCACGGACGAACCCGGCTGCGGCACCCAGCAGGTCGAGGCGGGCAGGTCCGCCCCGGGACATCACCACCCACCAGCTCGCCACGACGGCCGCGGTCAGGACCAGCCCCCACCACGCCGGGATCCGGGTGGACGCGGCCGCGCGGACCGGGTGCAGGGCGTGGGCCGCCTCGACCTCCGCGGTGTCCGTGGGGGGATGTCGGGTGTCTGCCCCGACCGTCATCGCAGCAGCCTGGCCCGCAGGCGGCCACCGAGGGCGTCGACCGCGACGATCACCACCACCAGCGCGTACAGCAAGGTCCAGACGCGCCGGAACTCGAGGTCGGCCAGGAGCACGGTCAGCTCGAGGCCGACGCCCCCCAGCCCGACGAACGACAGGACCGCTGCGGCACGGACGGCGCACTCGAAGCGGTACAGGACGTAGCTGGTCATGTCCGCCAACGCCGAGGGCAGACGGCCGTACAGCAGGACCTGTGCCTCGGAGGCCCCGGCGCCCCGCAGCGCCGCGAGCGGCTCTTCGGGCACGTCCTGGAACCGCTCCGCCAGGACCCGCCCGATGGTGGCGCCGTACGGCAACCCGATACCCAGCACCCCCGCAAGCGGATGCAGCCCCAAGACGTTCACGAACAGCAGCGCCCAGATCAGCTCGTCGATCGAGCGCAGGAACCCCAGGGCCGCCCGGACCGGGCCCGCCGTGACCCCGCGCCACAGCCGCCGGTGGGCCAGCACACCGCTGGCGACGAGCGCCCCCGGGATCCCCACCGCGACCGCCACGGTGAGGGCCGCGACCGCGTAGGCGACGGTCAGCGCGGTCGCGGGAAGGACCGTCCGGCTCAGGAACGCGGCAGACACCTCCGGGGTGACAGCCGCTTGCAGCAGCGCTCCGAGCGCTGCCGCCCCACCGGGATGCAGCACGCCCCCCGACACGTCGACGGCGGCGATGCTCGCCGCGACCGCCGCGACCAGCACGGCCGTGAGCACGATCCGCCGCCCGGGGCGGGGTCTGCCCAGCACCAGCGTGCTGGCGTCGGTGGCGATGGGCGCGCTCATCGACCGGCGGCCGTCGCCTCATCCGCTGCGATGGCCGTGGGTGGTGGCAGAGAACCAGCCTCGGCTGCGTCCCCGAGGCGGTACACGTCATCGAGGAGCTCGGCGGTCACCGCGGCGGCTGCGCGGTCGAACACCACACGCCCGTCGCGCAAGCCGACCATGCGGCCGAAGTGGCGCCGTGCCAGCTGGGGGGCGTGAAGGCTCGCCACGAGCGTGTTGCCCGACTCGCGTGCCAGCCGCGCCAACAGGGCCAGCAGGTCGTCGGCGCGGGCGGGATCGAGCGACGCGACCGGCTCGTCGGCGAGCACGATCCGCGGTTCCTGCACCAGCAACCGCGCCAGGGCCACCCGTTGCTGCTCCCCGCCCGACAGTCGCGACACGCGCTGGTGGAACTTGTGGTCGATCCCGACGCGGCGCACGGCGGCGCGGGCCGCTGGCTGCTCGAGGGGCAACAGCAGCGCGGCCAGTGCCCTGGCCAGGCTCCACCGGCCGAGCGAGCCGGCGTGGACGTTGTGCTTGACCGACAGCTGCGGCACGAGGTCGAGACGCTGTTGGACCATGCCGACCAGCCCGGTCAGGTCCCGGCCCGGCTGCAGGCCCTCCAAGTGCTGCCCGTGCAGCAACACCCGGCCGGCCGTGGGTCGCAGCATCCCGGCGACGAGGCGCAGCACCGTGGTCTTGCCGGCGCCGCTGGGTCCGACCAGTGCCACGGTCTCGCCGGCGGCGATCGACAGATTGACGTCGCGCACCGCGTGGACATCCCCGTAGCGGTGGGTGACGGCGTCCAGGACGACGGCCGGCGTGGCATCGGGCGGTGGCGACACGCCGGTCACCGACCCTGCAGCAGTCCGAGGTCGCGGGCGACCTCGGCGATCGGGTCGTAGTTGTCGTTGCGGGTGGGGATGAACCGGTCCGTGTCGAACAGATCGAGGGTCCGAGCGGTCCGTTCGCCGTCTTGGGGGCGCATCGCGAGCAGCGCGTCGACGATCCTGTCGGTGGTGCCCTCGCCGTAGAGCTCGTCGATCCGCGGATGCACGACCCAGTGGTAGTCGTGGTAGGGCGCGGTGGTGTGCACGCCCCGGACCTTGCGCGTGTCGACCTTGCCGTGGTCGACCGCAGATCGCCACACGGTCTGGTTCAACGCGCCGGCCTGGAAGGCCCCCGTCTCGACCAGCTTCCACGTCATGTCGTGCGACCCCGAGTAGCCGGGGCGCCCGGTGAAGTCGGACTCGGGATCGATGCTGGCCTGCCGCAACGCGAGCCGCGGCATGAGGTGCCCCGAGGTGGAGCTCTCGCTGCCGAACGTGAACGTGGTCCCCGCCAGGTCCTCCAGCGACTCGGCGTCCACGCCATGACCCACGATGAACACCGACCGGAACTCCGCGTCGCCAGGTCGCTGCGCCACCGCCTCCGTCCGGTCGACCGCCAGGCGCGCCTGCACCCCGGTCAACCCACCGACCCAGGCGAGCAGGACGTCTTCGTTGCGGAACCCGGTCACGACCGCCACGTACGACACGGACGGCTGGTAACGGAACGGGATGCCGACGCGGTCCTCGAGCTCGGCGGCGATCCCGGCGAAACGCTCGCGCAGAACCGACACGTCCTGGTCGGGGATTCCCCCGATCACGATCGGTCGCGGCCGACGATCAGCTGCGGACGACGAGGTCGTCGCCCCGCACGCGGACGCCAGCAGGGCCACAACCAGCCCCACCCACGCCCAGCGCCGCGTGGGCGGTGGGCGGTGCACACGTCGAGCAGACATATCGGTGCGCTCCCGGTCCCCGGACACGGATCCCCGCTCCGGCACTCAACCGAACGGTTTCAGGCGCGTCAACGCAGCCATGCGTCGGCGTCATGGCTAAGCTTGGGGTCGCTCATCGGCCGCGGTCGCCGTTCGATGCACGGAGCGCACAGATGGACACCAGCGAGCTCCGGGCCTTCTGCGCCGCCGTCAGCGCAGGGAGCCTGTCGGCGGCGGCCCGACAGCTGGGGATCAGCCAGCCCGGCCTGTCCCGCCGCGTGCAGCGCCTCGAGGACGAACTGGGAGTCACGCTGGTGATCCGCGGCGCCGGAGGTATCCGGCTCACCCACGCCGGTCAGCGGTTCCTGACGTTCGCCACACGGACCCTGGCCGAGTACGACGCGATCCGGGCCGAGGCCAGGTTCCCGGCCGGGGCTATGACCGGCACGATCGGGATCGTGGCGAGCACGACGCCGGGGGAGTACCTGGTCCCCGAGCTCGTCGCCCGCTTCGTCGACGAGCAACCCGGGGTCAAGACGCGAGAGTTCGTCACGGACTCGGCCGGCGTTGCCCGCCACCTGCTCCACAACGACCGCTGGGACGTGGGTTTCTCGGGTCGACGGGTCAACCATCCCCGCCTGTGCTACGAGCCCATCGGCCAGGACGAGATCGTCCTCGCCGCCCCATCGTCGCATCCCCTCGCCGAGCGGTCAGCCGTGGCCGTCGACGACCTCGCCGGTCAGCGCCTGATCCAGCGCGAGGAGGGATCGGGGACCCAGCAGACATTCGTCGACACCCTGGCGGCGCACGGCCTGGCGGTCCCGCCACAGCCGGCAGCGATCACGCTCGGCAGCAGCGGGGCGGTGCTGTCCGCGGTGGAGGCGGGCCTCGGGATCGGCGTGGTGTCGCTCCGCGCGGTCGAGCACCACGCCAGCCAGGTCCGGGCGTTGCGCGTGGTGGGTGTGCCGGTCGTGCGCAGCCTCTACGTGGTGCACGTCACCGACCGTGACCACCCGGCCCACGTGCGGGCCTTCGTCGAGTTCGTGCTCGATGTCGGACGCGGTCGCGACGATGCCGGATGACGAAGACCGCAGGCCGCTGCGAGCAGCGATGTCATCGGCGGACGTGCCCGTCGCCGTCGACGAGGTACTTCACCGACGTCAGCTCCGGGAGCGCCATCGGCCCACGGGCGTGGGTCTTCTGCGTCGAGATGCCGATCTCGGCACCGAACCCGAACTGCTCCCCGTCTGTGAACCGGGTCGAGGCGTTGACCATGACGGCAGCCGCGTCGACCTCGCGCTGGAACCGGCGGGCCGCGCCACGGTCCTCGGTGACGATCGCCTCGGTGTGCAGTGTCCCGTACCGCCCGACGTGGGCGATCGCGGCGTCCAGGTCGGCGACCACCGCCACCGCGAGCGTGAGATCCAGAAACTCCGTGGCGAAGTCATCCTCGCTGGCGGGGTCCATGTCCACGACCGCGCGTGCGCGGTCGTCGCCGAGGAGCGTCACCCCGGCGGCGCGCAGTTCCGCCGCGGCCTTGGGGAGGAACTCGTCGGCGACGGCCTGGTGAACGAGGAGGGTCTCGGCTGCGTTGCACACCGAGGGACGCTGCGCCTTGGCGTTGACCACGATCTCGACCGCCTTCCCCAGGTCCGCAGCGGCGTCGACGTAGACGTGGCAGTTCCCGACACCGGTCTCGACGACCGGGACCGTGGCCCCGCTGACCACCCGCTCGATCAGACCGGCCCCGCCCCGCGGGATCAGCAGATCCACCAGCCCACGCGCCTCCATCAGCTCCTGCACGCTGTGGCGGGAGGGATCCTCGACCAGCGCGACGGCGTCCTCGGGCAGCCGGGCCAGGGCGAGTTTTTCGCGGATCACCGCCGCCAGCGCCTCGTTGCTGGACTGGGCGCTGGATGAGCCGCGTAGGACGCATGCGTTGCCTGACTTGAGGCACAGCCCCGCAGCGTCGACCGTCACGTTGGGCCGGGCTTCGTAGATCATCGCGACGACCCCCAGCGGGACCCGTACCTTGCGGATCTCGACCCCGTTGGGCAGCGTCCAGCCGGCGACGACCTCCCCGACCGGGTCGCGCAGGTCGACGATCTTGCGCAAGCCGTTGGCCATCGCCCGGATGCGGTCCTCGGTCAGCGTGAGCCGGTCGATGAGCGCAGCGCTCAAGCCGGCGTCGCGCCCCGCTTCGATGTCACGCTGGTTGGCGTCGAGCACCGAGTCGGCATGGTCCTCGAGCGCGTCGGCGATGTCGCGGAGCACAGCGTCTCTGACCGCGGTCGGCGCCGTGGCCAGGACCCGGCTCGCATCCTTGGCGGCTGCACAGATCTCACGGACGGTACGCATGGTTCCTACTTCGTCGAGGCTGTCGGTCGCCTGGGGAGCGGGTCCAAGCCGCAGGCGGGAGGCCGCCGGGATGACGTCACGTTCCCAGCGCAACGCACCGTGGAGGATACACCGGCCGGGGACGGGTTCACGAGACCAGCGGGTTCACGAGACCAGGACGACGAGGTCGTCGCGGTGCACCACCTCGCGGCCGTATGCGTCGCCGAACGCCGCAGCGGCGTCCTCGGTGGTGCGCCCGGCGATGCGGCGCAGGTCCGACGCGTCGTAGTTCACCAGACCTCGCGCGATCAGTGTCCCCGTGGGGTCGACGATCGCGACCGCGTCACCGCTGGTGAAATCCCCGTCCGCGCCGGTCACCCCCACCGCCAGCAGTGAGGTGCCGCGCCGCACAAGGGCCCGGGCCGCGCCGGCGTCGACGTGGACGCGACCGCGCGTGTTCAACGCGAACCCGATCCACAGCCGCCGCGCCTCCAGGCGCTTGGGCTGAGCGACGAACCACGTCCCGATCGGCTCACCGGCGAGCACGTCGGGGATCACGGCCGGTCGACGAGCGTCGGCGACGACGGCATGGCAGGCGGACAGGACGGCCACGCGGGCGGCCTCGACCTTCGAACGCATCCCGCCGCTGCCGACGAACGAACCGGTCCCTCCGATACGCAGCTGCGCCAGGCGGTCGAGGTCGTCAACGCGGTCGACCAGGTTCGCGTCGGGGGTTTGCCGGGGATCGACCTCGTACAGGCCCCCGACGTCGGACAGCAGCAGCAGCAGGTCAGCCTCGAGCATGGACGCGACCAGGGCAGCCAGGTGGTCGTTGTCGCCGTACGCGAGCTCGTCGGTGGCCACGACGTCGTTCTCGTTGACGACCGGGACCGCACCCAGATCCAGCAGCATGCGGAAGGTCTTCCGGGCGTTGAGGTAGCGGCGCCGTGAGACGAAGTCGTCCTGGGTGAGCAGGACCTGTCCGCAGACCAGCCCGTGCCGGGCGAAGTCGCGCTGGTAGGCGTGGATCAGCGCTCCCTGCCCGACCGACGCGGCGCTCTGGAGCTTCGCCATGTCCGTTGGCCTCTGGTCGAACGCCAGCAGCACGAGGCCGGCTGCGACCGCCCCGGAGGACACCAGCACGACGTCGGTCGCGGACGCGCGCGCGGCGGCGATCCCGTCGACGACCACCCGGATCTGGTCGCGGTCGAGTCGCCCATCCGGGCCGCGCAGGCTGCTGGAGCCGACCTTCACCACGGCCAGTCGAGGTCGGTCGAAGCGGCGTTCAGCCACCGGCCGCCTCCGGGCCGCCGGCGCCCGGTTCGTCGAGGTCCTCCCAGGCGTCCGCCTCAGGCCTCACCACGGTCTCGCGCTCGTCCTCGGGCAGGTCGTGCGGCTCAGGTGAGAAGTCGAACACCTCACCGCCGAGCACCACCTCGTCACCATCCCGCGCCCCGGCGGCGATCAGTGCCCCTTCCACGCCGGCGCGCCGCAGCCGACCCTGCAGGTACCGGATGGCGTCGGGGTTGTCCAACGGGGTCATCTGTACCCAGCGGTCGACACGCCGGCTGTGCACGACGAAGCGGCCGGCAGCGTCGCGCTCGACCGTGAACGGCTCCTCTCGCTCCTCGAGGCGGATCACCAGCTCCCCGGGGACGGCATCGGGTTCGGCGGCGCGACGGGCCGAAACGAGCTCCGCCAGCCGCCACCGCAGTCGGTCGAGACCCTCGCCGGTGACCGCGCTGACCTCGAAGACCTCCAGGTCGCGTGCCTCCAAGACGGGGCGCACCAGCGCCGCCATGGCCCGGCCGTCCGGGACGTCGACCTTGTTCAGCACCGCGACCGCCGGCCGCTCCAGTAGCGAGCGGTCGTGCGCACGCAGCTCGCGGGTGATCACGTCCAGGTCGTGGACGGGGTCGCGGTCGGGTTCGAGCGGCACGGTGTCCAGGACGTGCACCACGACGGCTGTCCGCTCGATGTGCCGCAGGAAGCGGTGCCCGAGACCCCGTCCTTCGCTGGCGCCCTCCACCAGGCCGGGCACGTCGGCCAGGACGACGTCGACATCGCCGGCACGCATCACGCCCAGGTGCGGGGTCAGCGTGGTGAACGGCCACGGCTCGACCCGCGGCCGCGCGGCCGAGAGCCGCGAGATCAACGATGACTTCCCGGCGCTCGGGAAGCCCACCAGGCCGGCGTCGGCGATCAGCTTCAGCTCGAGGCGGAGCGAGTGCTCCTCGCCGTGCTCGCCAAGTTCGGCGAAGCGCGGGGCGCGACGGCGGTTGCTGGCGAACGAGGCGTTGCCGCGTCCCCCGCGGCCGCCACGCGCGGCCACGATGCGCTGACCCGGCCGCGCGAGGTCGGCGAGGACGTCCCCGGTGATGCGGTCACGGACGATCGTCCCGGCCGGGACCGCGACGATGAGGTCGTCACCGGCAGCTCCAGTGCGGTTCATGCCCTGCCCGTGGCCGCCCCGGGGCGCGCGCCGGTGCGGGTCGCGATGCAGGTCCAGGAGCGAGGTCACGCCGCGGTCGGCGACCAGGACGACGTCGCCGCCGCGGCCGCCGTCGCCCCCGTCGGGACCGCCGCGTGGCACATGCGCCTCGCGGCGGAACGAGACCGCGCCGTTGCCGCCCCCGCCGCCGCGCACGTGGACGGTGCACTCGTCGATGAAGCTGGGGGAGGCATCGGACACGATCTCTCCTCGACGACGAAAGAGGGCGGCCTGAGCCGCCCTCCACATCGGTCCGGGTGGGACCTACTCGGCCGGGATGATCTCCGCGTACTTGCGGTTGCGCCGGCTGCGGAATGACACGTTGCCGTCCGCCAGCGCGAACAACGTGTCGTCACTCCCGCGACCGACGTTCCGACCCGGGTGGATCCGGGTGCCGCGCTGGCGGACGATGATCGAGCCGGCGGTCACCGCCTCGCCGCCGTAGGCCTTCACCCCGAGGAACTGCGGGTTGGAATCGCGGCCGTTGTTGGACGAGCCGCCGCCCTTTTTGTGTGCCATACCAGGTCCTCCTGTGGTCTGCTGCCGAGACCCGCGCGTCGCAACGGGACGCGCTTCGTCTACAGTTGCTCGACCTTCACGGTCGTGTAACGCTGGCGGTGACCGCGCTTCTTCCGTTGGCGGGTCTTGTTCTTGTAGGTGAAGACCGTGATCTTCTTCCCCTTGCCGTGGCCGGTGATGGTGGCGGCCACCGCCCGGTCGCCGAGGTCACGACCGGTGGTCACGGTCCCGTCATCGTCGACGACCATCACGGCGCGCAGCTCGACCGGGTCGCCGACCTGGCCGTCGAGTTTCTCCACGCGGAGCTCATCGCCGGGGGCGACGCGGTACTGCTTGCCACCGGTTGCGATCACGGCGTACACGGTGGCCTCCGTCGGTGCTCGGCAACGGCAGCAGCGGGCGATCGTCGGGCGCTCATCGACACGAAGAACGGTGCCCAACGGCACCGTTGTGCGAGGGTACAGGCGGTCCGGGGCACGGTCAACGTCACTCCAGCTCCAGGAGCAGGCCCCGACCTTCGCAGTGGGGGCAGCGCCGGCTGAAAACCTCGAGCAGCCCCTGGGAGACGTTCTTGCGGGTCATCTGCACCAGGCCGAGGCGGCTGACGTCCGAGACGCGTGTCTTGGTGCGGTCGCGCAGCAGCTCGCGTTTGAGTCGCCGCACCACCTGCTCCTGGTTGGCCTTGAGCAGCATGTCGATGAAGTCGATGACGACCATCCCACCGATATCGCGCAGCCGTAGCTGGCGGACGACCTCCTCGGCCGCCTCGAGGTTCGTCTTCAACACCGTCTCCTCGAGGTTCGTCGAGCCGGTGAACTTCCCGGTGTTGACGTCGATGATCGTCATCGCCTCGGTCTTCTCGATGATTAGGTACCCGCCAGACGGCAGCCACACCTTGCGTTCGAGCGCCTGCTTCAGCTGCTCGGTCACGTGGTAGGCGTCGAACAGGCTGAGTGGCTCTTCGCGCTTGCGGTCCGTCGGCGGCTGGTACAGCTGGAGCTTGTCCAGGGCCTCGGGCATGACCTCTTCCAGGTACGCCGCGACGTTGCCGCGGACATCTTCGCTGTCGACCACCAGAGCCTCGAAGTCGGGCCCGAAGTTGTCGCGGATCACCCGCACGACGAGGTCTGGTTCCTCGTAGACCGGCTCGAGCGCCTTGGCGGTCTGTCCCCGCTCGTGGACGACCTCCCACTTCTTGAGCAACCGCCGGAGGTCGTCGGCGAGCTGTTCCTCGGTGGCATCGGCTGCCGCGGTCCGAACGATCACGCCGTGACCATCGGGCTTGATGCGCTTGAGGATCTTGCGCAGCCGCTCGCGTTCGTCGTCAGCGAGCTTGCGTGAGATCCCGAAGATCGTCTCGTTGGGTGCCAGGACCATGTACCGGCCAGCGAGTGACAGGTGCATGGTGAGCCTGGCTCCCTTGGAACCCATGGGGTCCTTGGTCACCTGTACCAGGACGGTCTGTCCTGGCTTTAGGGCCGCTTCGATGCGGCGTTCGGCGTCGCCTTCGAGATCAAGTTCGTCGTACAGGACCTCACCCGCGTAGAGGACGCCGTTGCGGCCCTTGCCGATGTCGAGGAACGCCGCCTCCATCCCGGGCAGGACGTTTTGAACGCGCGCCATGTAGATGTTGCCGACGAAGGAGACGTCCTCCTTGCGTGTGACGTAGTGCTCAACGACGGTGCGGTCCTCGAGCACCGCGATGCGGGTACGGTCTCCGCGGGTGGTGACCAGCATCGTCCGCGGTGGGCCGTCGAGCATGGCCCGACGCACATCCTCGGAAACCTCAGCGACCCGGCGGGCACCGCTGCGCCGGGCGGCGCGACCTCCGCGTCGGTCCCGCGCCTGTCGCTTCGCGGCGAGCCGGGTCCCCCCCCGGACGATCTCGTCGGCGACCTCACCGCTTCTCGCCTCGGCTGGTTCGTCGTCCGCGGCTGCGGTGTCCTCGTCCGCACCCGCGGGACGCGCCGCGGCGGGGCGGCGACGGCCACGGCCCCTCCCTCCACGGCGTCGGCGTCGGCGTCGGTCTCCGTTCGTTGCCGTCTCGTCGCGCTGATCGTCGGGGGTGGCCGTCTCCCGCTGCTCAGCGGTTGCTTGGTCGGCTGTCGATCGCTGGGCGTCCTGAGTTGTTCGTGTGCGGGTGCGGGTCCGGGTTCGGGCAGCGTCGCCGTCGTCCCGGTCCGCGCCGGAGGTATTGGTGTCGTCGGTCACGTGGGTCTCGTTTTCTCACGGCGCGCCCCGCCGTCTCATCGGCGGACGGGCGGGGCGCCGCGCGGTGACATGGTCGGCGGCGAGAGAGAGCCGGTGGTCGGCTTGCGTCTGGCCGCAGGCTCCGGCCGCTCCTGGGCCGGTTCCGTGGTGACTCGAGGAGGCACGGTTGCGACACGCGCCTGGCGGTCGCACCGCAGCCCGTTGAGCAGCGCCGGAGTCGGTGGGGACACCGTGATGCACAGTCCACCGCGGTTGCGGCACGGGGCGGCATGGCGCCTCCGAAGTCTCGTGGTGCGGGACGGAGACAACGGGCGTGGCCCGGCGTCAGCGACGTCCGGTGTGCTCCCCCCTAGCGCCGGCGCTTCAGCGGACCTCCGCGGGGCGCGCTCGGCCATACCGGAGGCTACCACCGGTACGTGCCCGATGCCGGGCAGTGGCCCAAGCGGGCCGAAGGCAGCCGGTTGGGCGGGCGAAGACCTCAGAAACGACGCATGTGAACGTTGAGCAAGAGGCCCACCAGCAGGAACGAGCTGATCAGCGACGTTCCGCCGTAGCTGACGAAAGGCAGCGGGATCCCCGTCACCGGCGTGATCCCGATCGTCATACCAACGTTGACGAACATCTGGATGGACAGCACCGCCACCGCACCGGCCGCCGCGAGACGACCGAACGTGTCCTTGGCCAGAGCGGTGATCCGCAGCCCACGCCACAGGATGATGGCGAACAGGCCGAGGACCACAGCAGCGCCGAGGAATCCGAACTCCTCGCCGACCACGGTGAAGATGAAGTCGTTGTGGTTCTCGGGCACGTACGACAGGTTGGTCTGAGTGCCTTTGAGGAAGCCTCGCCCGGCGAAGCCCCCCGACCCGACCGCGATCATCGACTGGTTGGTGTTGTACAGCGTGGTCCTGGCCAGCTCGCTGTTGCCGACGTCCAAGAAGGAGGTCAGCCGCGCGATCTGGTAGTCGGCCAGCACTCCGGCCTTGAGGACCAGGGCCACCCCCAGCGCCGCCGTGACCAGCAGCCCGACCAGGTACCGCGCCCGGGTCCCGACGACCAGCAGGATGATGAACGCGATCCACGGGAACACCAGGGCGGTCCCGAAGTCCGGTTGCAGCAGGATCAGTCCCGTGGGGACCGCGACCAGGCCGACGGCCGCCAGGATCGCCGTGAGATCGGGCTCGGCCTTGCGCTCGTGTAGCAGCGCAGCCAACGCAGCGACGAGCGCGACCTTGGCGAACTCGGACGGCTGGAGCTGGAACCCCCCGAGGTCGATCCAACTCTGGGATCCGTGCACGGCCTTGCCGAACGGTGTCAGGACGACCAACAGGAAGAAGATCGCACCGGTGTACAGCAACGGTGCGTACGCCCGAACGTAGCGGTAGTCGAAGACTGCCGTGGCGATCATTGCCGCCAGCGCGATCCCCAGTGCCACGGCCTGCTTGTTCGCCAGTGACGCCGGTGGCAGCCCCGCCAACTCCAGCCGGTGGTACGTCGCGCTGTAGATCATCGCGATGCCGATGCTGCTGAGCAGCATCGCCGCCACGACCAGCACCGCGTCGAGATGGCGCGCCGGGGAATAGGCGTCCATCCAGCTGGCCTGGATGCGCTCACGCACCAGCCGCTCGTTGCGGTCGGCGCCGTAGTAGCCGACGTCCATCAGCCGAGATCCTCCTTGGCTCCAGCGGCGTCAGCGGCCGTGAGCCCAGCTTCGTGTGCGGCGTCGTGACCCACGCGTCAGTCCGTCGCGACGCCAGCGCGGAAGGGGGTCACCGGCAGGTCGAAGGCGGCTTCGAGGATGCGTCGGGCAATCGGAGCCGCCGTCTGTGACCCCCCACCGCCCTCCTCGACCGCCACGACGACCACGTACCGGGGGGCGTTGGCCGGTGCGTAGGCGACGAACCACGCCGACGGCAGCCTCCCCCCGACCTCGGCGGTGCCGGTCTTCCCGGCCACGGGGATCTGATCGAGGGGGAACGGGTTGCCGCCGCTGCGGAACGCATAGTTGGCGGTACCGCGCGGTTCTCGCACGACCATCTCGAGACCTCTGCGGATCGCCTGAAGGTGTCCCGGTGCGAAGGCCACCTCGGACGCCGGCCCGGGCTCGTACCGCCACAGGGTCTCCTTCCCGTCGGGCGAGCGGACCTCCAGTCCCAGGTGCGGCCGCCACACCTTCCCGCCGTTGGCGACCGCCCCGAACGCGGTCGCGAGCTGCAGGGGGGTGGTCAGCACGTCGCCCTGCCCGATCGACATGTTGACGGCGTCGCCACCGCGCCAGATGTTCCCCTCGTTGCACAGCTCGGAGTACAGGCGGTGCGCGTACTCCCCGGGGGGGAACTCCTGGGCTTTGCTGCAGTAGGTGTCGCGCATCTCCTCCCAGTAGCTCTGCTTCCACTCCCGCCCCGGAACCCGACCGGGACGCTCCCCGGGCAGGTCGACGCCGACCCGGTCCCCGAATCCGAACTGGCGGGCCGTGGCCTGGTAGCGCTCGTCGACGGGTCCACCGGCTTTGTTCTGCTGTTCCTCCGCGCGCCACTGGTCGTACGACAGCTCGTAGAAGAACGTGTCGCAGGAGCGCATCAGCGCCCGGGCGACGTCCATCGTCCCGTCGTGCCGCGGATACCAGTTGCGCTTGCCCCATCCCCACCTCGGTGGGCACGGCAGCGTGGACTGGGGCGTGATCTGACCCGCCTGGAGCGCGGCTTCCGCTGAGACGATCTTCCACGTGGACCCTGGCGGGTACTCGCCCTGGATCGCCCGGTTCAGGATCGGCAGGCCGCTCTGCTTGTCGTGGAGACGCTCGAACTCCTGCGGGTCGATCCCGCCGACGAACAGGCCAGGGTCGTACGTCGGCCACGACGCCATGGCGACGACCTCGCCGTTGCGGGGATCGAGGACGACCGCCGACCCGGCGACCGACTTCAGGTTCTGGCCGCTCTGGCGGTGCATCTGAGAGCGGCTCGCAACGATCCCCTCCTCGAGCACGCGCTCGACCTCACGTTGCAGCCCGAGATCCACGGTGGTGAAGAGCTCGTTACCAGGGATAGGAGCGCGCTGTGCCAGCGTCCCCAGCGTGACGCCCCGCGCGTTGACCTCCAGTTGCTCCAGTCCCTCCGTGCCGCGAAGGTGCTCCTCGTAGGCCGCCTCCACTCCCGACTTGCCCACGAGATCACCCAGCCGGTACCCGCTGAAGCGCTCCGCCGTCAGCTCCTGCTCGCTGATCTCTCCGAGATAGCCCACGACGTGAGCCGCCGTGGTCGCGTGCGGGTACACCCGCACGGGGAGCGTCTCGGCGTCCACCCCCGGGAAATGCTCCTGGTGCTCTTTGATCTGGAAGATGACCTCCGGGGCGACGTCCTTCTTGATCGGGGTCGGGCGGAAGGGGGAGTACTTTCGGTTGGTGATGGCTTGGACGATCTCGTCGGGCGTCATATCCAGCAGGGCGCTCAGGCGTGAGATCACGAGCTCAGCTTCGTGGTCGCGCGGCTCTCCCTCGCCGTTCAGGAGCCGGTTACGGTCGGCGCTGACGGTCAGAGCGGGACGGTTCTTCACCAGAGGCTCGCCATCGCGGTCGAGGATGCGGCCGCGCGGCGCAGCGGTGATCACCCAGCGCACCCGGTTGCTGTCGGCGAGCTCGACGTACCGCTCGCCGGCGAGCACCTGCAGAAACCACAGCCGCGAGAACAGCGCCGCGAACATCCCCGCCACCACGAGGGTCAGCAGGGTCAGACGGAGGGTCGCCGACGACGACTCGTGCTGGGCCATGGTGGCTCTTCGGACGGGGCGCCGCGTCACGGAGATCGTTGAAACGCTACCACCGGTGGCCGCCGGCGGCGCTGCACAGCGTCGGGTCCGCCGGTCACAGTGCCACGCGCTCGCGTGGGAAGCGGCTCGACAACGCGCTCACCGCCGCCACGACGGGCGGGGTCAGCATCGTGTTGTACAGCCCGACCAGCAGCGAGGCCTGCACGACCAGCCCCACGGTGTAGCGCGGGTCG
Source organism: Actinomycetota bacterium (assembly GCA_019347675.1). Classification (NCBI taxonomy): domain Bacteria; kingdom Bacillati; phylum Actinomycetota; species Actinomycetota bacterium. Next base: position 70,171 of record JAHWKW010000009.1, read on the forward strand.
CCGAGCAGCCGCGACAGCAGGCCGTACCCGGCGGTGGCCACGACCCCACTGACGAACGCGACCGCCAGGGGAGCGGTGATCGAGGCCGGCGCCAGGTAGGGCCGGACGACGCCGACCGCGTACCCGACACCGGTGAACACGACGGAGGACAGGCCCAGTGCCGACTGCACCAGCAGCAGGTCGTTGAGCAGCCCGGCGGCGAAACCGAGCACCACACCGGTGACCGGGCCGTCGCGGAAGGCGAACAGCGCGGTGACCAGCAGCAGCAGGTCCGGGCGGTAGCCGGCGATCGACAGATGCGGCAGGACGGTGGTCTGCAGCAGCGCCGCGGAGAACAGCAGCAGGCCGGTCACGGCGACGCGGATCACGTGGTTGCCCGCGCCGGGCGGCCCATCAGGTGCATCACGGCGTGGGTCCCTCGGTCGGGCCGAGCGTGGGCGTTTCGGTCGGCGTGGCCGTGGGCGTGGCAGGGCCGGCGGGCTGGGTCCCGGGGGTCGGCACGGGCAGCGGGTCGGGCGGTGGCGCCCGCAGGATCACCAGGACCGTGGTCAGGCGGGTGAAGTCCACGTACGGCGTCACGTCGACGGTGAGGGTCAGCGTCGGGATCTCCGGCGGCTCGGATGACACGGCACCGATCACGATGCCGTCCGGGAACGTCGCGTTGCTGTAGCTGGATGTGACGACCTCCTGGGCGACCTCCACCTCGGCCTCGGGGTTGAGCAGCTCCAGCGTCATCGGTTCGGTATCCCTGCCCTCGACCAGCCCGTGCTCCCCGGTGGCTGCGATACGCGCGGCGGCGGAGAAGTTCTGGTCGATCGCCAACAGGACGCGGGACGCGCTCGGCGCCACCTGCACGACCCGACCGACCAGTCCGTCACCGTTGATGACGGTCATGTCACGGGTGATCCCGTCTCGGCTGCCGACGTCGATGGTGATGGTCCACTCGGCGATGTTCGACGGTGCCAGCGCGATGACCCGGGCGGCGGCGAACCGGAACTCGTCGCTGCGAGCCGTCAGCCGGGCGCGCATGTCGAGCAGGTCCTGAAGGGTGCGGTTCTCGCGCACCACGTCGTCGTACGCTCCGCGCCGGTCACGCAGCTGTTCGAGCTCGGCCCGCAGGCGAGCGTTGTCCTGCCGCAGTTCCAGCAGGTCACCGACCCCGGCGACCAGACCCCCGATCGGGCGGACGACGGTCGCCAGTCCGTCCTGGACCGGCGCGAACACCGCGGCGAGCCCGTCGCGCACACGCGCCAGCGGCCCGCCGCGTCCCGCGCGCTCGTCGACCGTGACGAGCACGAGCGAGATGAGCGTCAGGGCCGCGAGCAGGATGCGGGCGCGGTGACGGTCGAACATTCGAAGGGTCCTACAGGAGTCGGACCACGGGGCGGGTCAGTGACGGGAGCTGGAGATCAGGACCTTCTTCAGCGCCTCGAACTCCTCCAGGCACTTCCCGGAGCCGATCGCCACGGACGTCAGCGGGTTGTCGGTGACGTGGATCGGCATGCCGGTCTCGTGCTTGAGGCGCTCGTCGAGGCCCTTCAGCAGCGCGCCACCGCCCGTCAGCACGATGCCCTTGTCCATGATGTCGGCAGCGAGTTCGGGCGGGGTGCGGTCCAGGGTGTTCTTGACCGCGTCGATCACGGCGTTGACCGGCTCCTCGATGGCCTTGCGGATCTCCTCGGCCGACACGATGATCGTCTTCGGCAGGCCCGACACCAGATCGCGGCCGCGGATCTCGGCATGCGGCTCGTCCGACAGGGGGAAGGCTGAACCGATCGCCATCTTGATCTCCTCGGCGGTCCGCTCGCCGAGCATCAGGGAGTACTCCTTCTTGATGTAGGAGATGATCGACTCGTCCAGCTCGTCGCCACCGATCCGGATGGACTGCGACGTCACGATGCCGCCGAGCGAGATCACCGCCACCTCGCTGGTCCCGCCGCCGATGTCCACAACCATGTTGCCCGCAGGTTCGTGGACGGGGAGCCCAGCGCCGATGGCCGCGGCCATCGGCTCTTCGATGATGTACGCCGAGCGGGCGCCGGCCTGGATGGTGGCCTCCTCCACCGCGCGCTGCTCCACCCCCGTGATGCCGGACGGGACGCAGACCACCACGCGTGGCTTGGCGAGGAACCGGCGGCGGTGCACCGCCTGGATGAAGTAGCGCAGCATCTTCTCGGTGACGTCGAAGTCGGCGATCACCCCGTCCTTCAGCGGCCGGATCGCCACGATGTGACCGGGCGTGCGGCCGATCATCCGCTTGGCCTCGGAACCCACGGCCAGGATCGCGCCGTTCTTGGTGTTGATCGCCACCACCGACGGCTCGTCGAGGACGATGCCGCGCGCGCGGACGTACACGAGCGTGTTCGCGGTCCCCAGATCGACCGCCATGTCGCGTCCGAGGACCTGCAAGCTCTGCGGGATGTTGGCCACGGCGGTACCTGAGGGTCGCTGGGATGGACGCCACCGGTGGACGCCACCGACGGGCGCCACCCACCGTCGGCGGGCGGAGCCTACCAGGGACCCCGCTGCGCCAGCGAACGGTACTCGATGTGGCCGATGTCGCGGTACGGTCTGGTGGTGGATATCGACCAGACGACCCGGGGGCTGATCTACCTCGAGCACCTCACGGCACGGGACCTGGGCGTGCTCGCTGCGGCAGCGCCCGGCACGGACGCTGGCGACCTGCGCCGTCGCCCCCAGCAGGTCGAGGACCTGCTCGCATCCGAGCCGGTGTTCGAAGCGGTCCTCGCGCAGCCTGCCGACCCGGTCGACGACCTGCTGCACGCGTCACCGTTCCTGGTGTTCGGGGTGGCGGTGGCGCGAGCGTGGCGCGACATGGCGACCGTGCCGTACGTCCAGGAGTGGGTCGGCCCGCGGCAACGGCTCCCGGTGTTCGCCAGCGACGAGCTGCACGCGCTCCTCGACGACCCCGGGATGCGGCTGTTCCTCACCGAGCTGCTGGCTTCCTACACCCGCGTCGCCAGCGGCGCGCTGACCGTCCGCACCCGCCACGGTCCGCGCCGACGCCGGTACAGCGAGCTCGACCCGGTCCGACTGGCGGGACTGCTGGACGTCCTACCCGACGAGACGCACGTGGGCGTGTACCGCAGGCTCGGCGATGTGGCGCTGTTCCTCACCGGGGTGTTTCCCGACCACACCGCGCGCCGCGGCCTGGCCCCGCTGGACATCGAGCGGCTCGCCCGGTCCGCAGGTCCGACCGATGACCCCGCGCAGGCCGCTGAGCGGCTGCTGACGGCGCTCGCGGCGCGGGGCGCCGTCGGGCTACTGGAGGACCTCGGCGCGCGCTGGTACCGCCAGGCGGCGCGCACGGCCGGGTCGACGTCCGCGACCGTCGCGCTGCTCGAGACGGCCGCTGAACGCTTCGGGGACGCCCGTCGAGTCCTCAACCACGTCACCGACCGCTACCTGTTCCCGCTCCGCACCCGGTGGTTCCCGTCGGCCAGCTGAGCCCCGATCAGTCACAGCAGCCCCCGCCGCGCCAGGCTGACCCAACGAGCGCCCCCCACCACCAGGTGGTCGAGCACGTCGATCCCGACCACTTCGCCGGCCCGCACGATCCGGCGGGACACCAGCTCGTCATCGCGGCTGGGCTCAGGATCCCCGGACGGGTGGTTGTGGGCGACGACCACGGCGGCGGCGTTGGCCAGGAGCGCGTCGCGCAGGATCTCCCTCGGTCGCATGAAGGTGTGGTCGACGCTGCCGACGCTGACGGTCACCACCGACAGCATCCGGTGCTTGGTGTCCAGCAGCGTCGCGACACAGTGCTCACGGTCGCGACCGGCCAGCTCGCCGAGGACGATCCGGGCGGCATCCTCGGGTGAGGTGACCTGGGGCCGCTCGTCGATGTCGGCGAGTCGTACGTGCCGGGACGCCTCCGCCGCGCAGCGGAGACAGCCGTGGTGCGCAGCTGATGGATCCTGGGCGAGCCTCAGCATCCCGGCGTCGGGTCCGGTCGTCCACGTCATCGAGTGCTGTCTCAGCGAGGTGCTCCTTGCCGGGGGTCGCACCGTCGCGGTCGGTCCGCGCCCCGGCAACAGTGGCGGGGGCGACCTGTGGAAACCCGCCGGGACGTGCGACGATGCCACGAACGCAGTGTGGCGTGGCGGGTCAGTCGTCAGAGGACTCGGGGAAGAACAGAGCCAGCTCGCGTTCCGCGCTCTGCGCCGAGTCCGACCCGTGGACGATGTTCTCGCCGATGCGGGTGGCGAAATCACCCCGGATCGATCCGGGTACCGCCTCCAGGGGGTCTGTCGCCCCCATCAGCTGGCGCAGCCCTCGCACGGCGTCCTCCCCCTCGACGCACATCGCGACGAGCGGCCCGGACGTGATGAACGTCACCAGCTCGGAGAAGAACGGCTTGTCGGCGTGCTCGGCGTAGTGCTCCTCGGCGGTTCCCTGCTCGAGGGTGCGCAACTGCAGCGTCCGGATCGTGTAGCCCTTGGCCTCGATCCGGCGTATCACCTCACCGATCAGCCCCCGCTGGACGCCGTCGGGCTTGATCAGGACCAGCGTCTGCTGCACCACGCGACTTCCTCGTACCGGCCACCGTTGCGAGGAGGTTCGCAGGCGATGACGCTGCGGGCAACCCGAGCGGGCGTGCGCCGTGCCCCTGGCCGGGCGCGGCCACCGCGCGCGGCAGCGACGGTTCCGCCGCTTGCTGCGACGACCTTGCTACGGTCCCGCGCGCTGCGACGCGGACCCGAAGACGACCGCAGCGACCGGCGCCTCAACGCGTCGGGACGTCCGATACGGAGAGCCACGACTGGTGTCGCTCGCCATGCCCCGCCCGCTGCGGGGCGTGGCCCGAGCGGTCGCCCTACTGTCCGCGATGCTGGCCCTACTCGGCGCCGTTCCCGTCCCGGCGGTCGCTGACCTCGACGCCGGTGCCGAAAGCGACTTCGTCGGGCGGATCAACGCCGAGCGCAGCCGTCGAGGGCTGCCTGCGCTGGCGGTCCGCGGGGACCTACGGGACGTGGCCCGCCGACACAGCAAGCGCATGGCTGATGAGGGCAAGGCCTCACACAACGGCGCGATCGGTAGCCAAGTGTGTTGCTGGCGATCCGTGGGGGAGAACGTCGGGCGTGGACCCGACGTGGGCACCGTCCACAACGCCTTCATGGCGTCCTCCAGCCACCGCGCGAACATTCTGTCTCGGGCGTTCATCCAGGTCGGCGTCGGCGTGGAGCGTCGCGGCGGGACCCTGTGGGTGACGCAGGTCTTCCGCGAGCCCGACAGCGCGCCACCACCGCGCGAGACCGCCCCACCGCCCCCGCCGCCCCCGCCGCCGCCCCCGCCGCCTCCACCTCCGCCTCCTCCAGAGTCCAAGCCCCCACAGCAGCCGGCGACGCACGCTTCGAAGCCGCGGCCGGCCACCCCAGCCCCCGCTCGGCGGGCCGCGCAGGAAGCCCCACCGCCCCACAGGCCGGCCCCGGCGCAGGCGGCGCCGCGCGCCCACCCGCCTCCCCCTGCGCCTGAACCGCCGTGTCGCGACAGGGCAAGCGTCCACTTGGCGCTGCTACAGGCCCACGTGACCGAAGAACCGTTCGGCGATGTCCTGAGCAGCTTCTGCGGCGGTCAGAGGACGCGCCCGTCGGCGTAAGGCGCGTGGCGGACTCAGTCGGCGTCGGCGGGGACGTAGACGTCACGAGCGGCACCGACCAGGTACAGCGAGCCGGTCACCAGCACCGCATCGTCGGGGCCAGCCACGCCGGTGGCCTTCTCCAGCGCGTGTGCGATGGTGTCGCCCGTCTCCACTGCGACGGATGAGTCAGCCCACACCGCCTCGGCGGCGGCCACCAGGTCGGCCACCGGGGTGGCCCGGTCAGATGGCGGCGGCGTCACCACCACGTGGCTGGCCAGGCCCCGGAACGGGCGCAGGATCCCCTGAGCGTCCTTGTCGCTCAGGCACCCGACCACCAGGATCACGTCGCGGAACGCGAACGCCTCGACGACGGCCTCGGCGGCACGGGCCGCGCCGGCTGGGTTGTGCGCTCCGTCGAGTAGGACGGTTGGCTGTCGGTGCACGACCTCCAGGCGGCCAGGCACCTCCACGGCAGCGAGCGCCTCGCGCACCACGTCGTCGCCGACCGCCTCCAGGTCACCGAGCAGGGCGTGGACCGCGCCCAGTGCGAGTGCTGCGTTGTCGGCCTGGTGCGCGCCGTGCAACGGCAGCATGACGTCGACGTACCGGCGACTGGGCGTCCGCAGATCCAGGATCTGTCCCCCCACAGCGGTACGTCTGTTGTCCACCGCCACGTCGGTGCCGGTCGACAACAGGCGGGCGTCGTGGCGTTCGGCGGCTCGCCGGATCACCTCGAACACGGCCGGGTCCTGCTCACCGACAACCACCGTGGCGCCCGACTTGATGATCCCAGCCTTCTCCTGGGCGATCTCCGGGAGGGTGTGACCCAGGATCGGATGGTCGTGGTCGATCTGGGTGATCACCGCGACCTCGCCCCTGAGGAGGTTGGTGGCGTCCCAGGTGCCACCCATCCCGACCTCGAACACGCCGACCTCGACCGGGTGATCAGCGAACCACCAGTACGCCATGGCCGTCAGCAGCTCGAAGTAGGTGACCCGTCCGGTGTCACGTGCGTCGACCAGCTCGACCAGCGGGGTGATCGCGTGGTGGACGTCGGCGAAGTCGTCCTTGCTGATCGGTCGGCCCCCGACCCGGATGCGTTCACGCACCGTCTGCAGGTGCGGTGAGGTGTACGTCCCGGCTTGGATGCCCAGGGCTCCCAACAGGGCCGTGACCATCCGCGCGATCGAGGTCTTGCCGTTGGTGCCGGTGATGTGGATCGACGGGTAGGTGGCTTGGGGATCGCCCAGCACCTCCGCCAGCGCCGTGATCCGGTGCAGGTCGGGGACCAGACGCGTGGGGACCCGCTCCTGGAGGTCGCGCAGTGCGTCCTCGTAGCTCACCGTCCGGGTTCGCCCCCCGCGACGGTCTCCAGGTCGCCGATCTCCGTCTCCACCTGGCCCACGACCCGCAGCCAGTCCTCGAGCTTGGTCCGTTCCCGCTCGACGACCTCGCCCGGGGCTCGCTGCACGAACTGCTCGTTGTCAAGCTTGCGCTGCGCGCGTGCCACCTCTCCGCGGGCGTTGTCGAGCTCCCGCCGCAGCCGCGCGAGCTCCCCCTCCACGTCGATCACACCCGCCATTGGGATGTACGCCTCTCCCGCCGGGAACACGACGCGGGTGGTCCCGGCCGTGTCGCCGGGTTCGTCGCTGACCTCGACCTGTGACAGGCCGGCCAGGGATGAGATCAGCGGTGCCAGGAGCGTCAGCAGCTGCGGCTGGTCGGTGGCCACGGTGGCCGGGAACCGTCGGCCGGGCGGGATGTGGTGATCGGAGCGGAACCGCCGCAGCTCGCTGACCACGTCCTGCAGCACGGTGAACCGCTCCTCGGCGGCGAGGTCGCGCGTCATGCGGGGCGCCGGCCACGACGCGATCATCAGCGACTGCCGCCCACCGCCCGCCCCGGTCAGCGACCGCCACAACGCCTCGGTCACGAACGGCATGAACGGGTGCAACAAGCGCAACAGGTCATCCAGCACGGCAGCCAGGACCTGCTGGGCGGTGCGTCGAGCGTCGGGATCATCGCCGTAGAGACGGACCTTGCTGGCTTCCAGGTACCAGTCGGCGAGTTCGTCCCAAGCGAACGAGTACAGCTGCTGGGCGGCGCGAGACCACTCGAAGGCTCCCACCGCAGTAGCTCCGTCGACCGTGTTCCTGCAGTGTTCGAGCCGGGACAGGATCCAGCGGTCCTCGAGTGCCAACCGATCGCCGGACGGCAGCTCGCCGGGGATGACACCACCGCCACCTGACCCGTCCACGTCGATCGTCTGGAGTGCGAAGCGGGCGGCGTTCCACAGCTTGTTGGCGAATCGGCGGGCGCCCTCCACCCACTCCTCGGCGAGCGGGACGTCCTGCCCGGGCGAGCAGTGCTGGAACAGCGCGAAGCGCAGCGCGTCGGCGCCGTAGCGGTCGATGAAGTCGAGGGGGTCGATCACGTTCCCGAACGACTTCGACATCTTCTTGCCGTGCTCGTCGCGCACCATGCCGTGGTTGTGCACGATGTGGAACGGCACCCGGCCGAGGAAGTGCACGCCCATCATCAGCATCCGGCTGACCCAGAACGTGTTGATGTCGTAACCGGTGACCAGGACCGAGGTCGGATACCAGGTGGCGAGCTCACGTGTGTCCTCCGGCCACCCGAAGACGGTGAACGGCCACAGCGCCGACGAGAACCACGTGTCGAGGACGTCCTCGTCCTGTACGAGGTTGCCCGCCCCGCAGTGCACGCAAGCGTGGGGATCGTCGCGGGCGACGGTGACGTGGCCGGCCGGGCAGTACCACGCGGGGATGCGGTGGCCCCACCAGATCTGTCGGCTGATGCACCAGTCGTGAAGGTTGCGGAGCCACTCCAGGAAGGGCTCCGTGAACCGTCCGGGAACGAACGTGACCTGCCCATCGTGAACCGCCGCGATCGCATCGTCCGCCAGCGGCCCCACCTGCACGAACCATTGCAGCGACAGGCGCGGCTCGACGATCGTTCCGCAGCGTGAGCAGTGGCCGACGGCGTGCTCGTGCCGTTCCACGCCAACCAGGAGGCCCGCCCGGTCGAGGGCTTCCTTGACGGCCCGGCGGGCCTCGAAGCGGTCGAGCCCGGCGAACGGCCCGCCCGCCGGCGAAATGTGGCCGTCGTCGGTCATGATGTCGATCATGTCCAGGCCGTGGCGTTCGCCGATCTCGAAGTCGGTCGGGTCGTGCGCCGGGGTGACCTTCACGGCGCCGGTCCCGAACTCGGGATCGACGGCGTCGTCGGTGATAACCGCCAGCTCGCGGTCGAGGAAGGGGTGGGTCAGCTTCGTGCCGACCAGGTCGCGGTAGCGCTCGTCGTCGGGGTGCACCGCCACGCCGGTGTCGCCGAGCATGGTCTCCGCCCGGGTGGTCGCGACGACGACGCCCGGTCCTCCGTCGCTCGCCGGGTAACGCAGGTGAGCGAGCTCACCGTCGACGTCCTCGTGCTCGACCTCGATGTCCGACAGGGCCGTCAGGCACCGGGGACACCAGTTGATCAGGCGGTCGCCCCGGTAGATCAGGCCCTCCTCGTACAGCCTGACGAAGACCTCCCGGACCGCCTTGGAGCGCGGCTGGTCGAAGGTGAACGCCTCACGGTCCCAGTCGCAGGACGCTCCAAGCTGACGGAGCTGGCGCAGGATCACCCCGCCCGACTCCTCGCGCCACTCCCAGACCCGCGCGACGAAGGCGGCGCGTCCGACGTCGTGGCGGGTGAGGCCCTCGTCCTCCAGCTGGCGTTCGACGACGTTCTGCGTCGCGATACCGGCGTGGTCGGTGCCGGGCATCCACACGGCGTTGGCGCCCTGCATCCGCTTGCGGCGGATGATCGCGTCCTGGATGGTGTTGTCCAGGGCGTGGCCGATGTGCAGCGAACCGGTCACGTTCGGGGGAGGGATCACGATCGAAAACGGCTCGCCGGGGTCATCGGGTTCAGCATGGAACAGGCCAGCCCGCTCCCAGTCCTCGTACAGGGCTGCCTCGACTTGGGTGGGTTCGTAGGCGCGGCTCGCGGCCACGTCTACAGGCGCAGTGGCGCGGCCGTCGCCGCCGAGTCGTTCACTCATCGCGGGGAGCGTACCGACCGTGGTAGCGGGTCCGGGGCGCCACGCCGTTCACGCGACGGCTGCGCCCACCCGCGTCACACGGGGGTCCGGTCGCGATCAGGCGGAGCGCTCAGCCGGCTCGTCGATGTCGGTGGCGCCGTGGGGCACGAGTGTCGGGTTGACACGGTCACGGACGGTACCGGCCGTGATCACGCAGCGGCTGATGTCCTCACGCGAAGGTAGCTCGTACATCGTGTTGAGCAGGACCTCCTCGAGGATCGCCCGAAGCCCTCGCGCCCCGGTCTGGCGCAGGATCGCCAGGTCGGCGATGGCCTGCAGCGCGTCGTCCTCGAACCGCAGCTCCACCCCGTCGAAGTCGAAGAAGCGCTGGTACTGCCTGGTCAGGGCGTTCTTGGGCTCGATGAGGATGCGCACCAGCGCGTCGACGTCGAGCGGATCCACCGACGACACCACGGGCAGGCGGCCGACGAACTCCGGTATCAGCCCGTACTTGACCAGGTCCTCGGGCAGGACCTGGGCCAGCACCGCACCGAGGTCACGATCGCCGGGGCCGCGGACGTCGGCGCCGAAACCGACACCTTTGCGCCCGATGCGTGACTCGATGATGCGTTCCAGCCCGGCGAACGCCCCGCCGCAGATGAACAGGACGTTGCTCGTGTCGATCTGGATGAACTCCTGGTGGGGGTGCTTGCGGCCCCCTTGTGGCGGCACCGACGCCACCGTCCCCTCCAGGATCTTCAGCAGCGCCTGCTGGACACCTTCCCCGGACACATCCCGGGTGATCGACGGGTTGTCGCTCTTGCGGGCGATCTTGTCGACCTCGTCGATGTAGATGATCCCCGTCTCGGCCTTCTTGAGGTCGAAGTCGGCCGACTGGATCAGCTTGAGCAGGATGTTCTCGACGTCCTCGCCGACGTAACCGGCTTCGGTCAGTGCCGTGGCGTCGGCGATCGCGAATGGGACGTTGAGCATCCGCGCCAGGGTCTGCGCCAGCAGGGTCTTGCCCGAACCGGTCGGGCCGAGCAGGAGGATGTTGGACTTGGCCAGCTCGACGTCGTCGCCGGTGGCGGCCCCGACCTGGATCCGCTTGTAGTGGTTGTAGACGGCGACCGCGAGGGTGCGCTTGGCGGCGTCCTGGCCGACCACGTAGTCATCGAGGAAGGAGAAGATCTCCTTGGGCTTGGGCAGTTGGTCGAGCTTGAGCTCGGACGGCTCGGCTAGCTCCTCTTCGATGATCTCGTTGCACAGATCGATGCACTCATCGCAGATGTACACCCCCGGACCTGCGATCAGCTTCTTGACCTGCTTCTGCGACTTGCCACAGAAGGAGCACTTCAGCAGGTCGCCGCCCTCCCCGAACTTGGCCATCGCGGCTCCTGCTCTCCGCTTGACAGATCGGCTTCACGGATCGGCCCCGGTCAGCGTACCCGCCACCGGTTGCGGTCGCTGGAAGACCGCCGCCGCGGGCCGCCCAGGCGGGGGTTCAGGACGCCTGGATGGCTTCCTGGGTGGTGCGGCTGCTGATGACCTCGTCGATCATGCCGTACTCCTTGGCGGCGGGGGCGTCGAGCACGAAATCGCGGTCGGTGTCCTTGGCGATCCGCTCGACCGGCTGGCCGGTCTTCTCCGCAAGGATGTGGTTGAGCAGGTCCCGCATGCGCAGGATCTCCTTGGCCTGGATCTCGATGTCGACCGCTTGGCCTTCGGTCCCGCCGTGTGGCTGGTGAAGCAAGACCCGCGAGCGCGGGAGCGCGAAACGCTTCCCCTTCGCGCCGGCTGCCAGGAGCACCGCGGCCGCCGATGCGGCCTGACCCATGCAGATCGTGGTGACGTCGGGCTTGATGTACTCCATCGTGTCGTAGATCGCGAACAGCGACGTGATCGATCCCCCCGGCGAGTTGATGTACAGCGCGATGTCCTTCTCGGGGTCCTCGGACTCCAGGTGCAGCAGCTGGGCCATCACGAGGTTGGCGATCTCGTCGGTGATCGGCGTCCCCAGGAAGATGATGCGCTCCTTGAGTAGCCGCGAGTAGATGTCGAACGAGCGCTCGCCTCGGTTGGTCTGCTCCACCACGACCGGTACGAGGTAGTTGAGGACCTCGGACGACACGGCGATCTCCTCGTCGGACTGCCCCGTCTTGGGCTGGTGGCGAGCGTACCGTTACTGGTCGGCCACGTCCCTGGCGGCGCCCTCGACGACCACGGCGGGCGACTCCGCGTCGACATCGACCGGCTGTTGCCCGATCTGCTCAGGGGCTTGTTCCCCACCGAGTGACGGGGCGTGGGGCGCCACCGACGCGCCTGGGTCGGCCCCCGACGCCTCGGCGGGCTCGCCCAGCAGCTCCCGGCGCAGCTCCTCGGAGGGTTGGCCTTCGATGCGGGCCGTCTCCACCAGCACATCGAGGGCCTTGCGGCGGATCACGTCGCCGACCAGCGCCCCGATCGTTCCCTGCTCCTGCAGCAGCTGGGCGAGCTGGTTCGGCTCGATGCGGTGGCGGCTGGCGTGGCGCCTCAGCTCGCTTTCGAGATCGTCGGAGTCGACCGTGAGGCCTTCCTGCTCGGCGAGCGCCTCGAGCACCAGCTGCGCCTTCACGGCCTGCGCAGCCTGGTCCTCGAGCTGATCACGGTGACTGTCGACGTCGGTGCCGTACATGTCGAGCAGCTGCTCGAGCTCCACCCCGTACTGGTCGGCCTGCCGCTGGAGCTGCTCGAGGCGGCCCTCGACCTCCGCCCGGACCATCGCGTCGGGCAGGGCCACGTCGACCAGTGCCAGGTAAGCCTCCAGGACCCGGCCGCGCAGCTCCTGTCGGGCGCTGGAGTACCGGCGCTGCCGCAGGCTGCGGCGGACGTCCTCCTCGAGGTCGGCCAAGGTGTCGAACTCGGACGCGGTGGCGGCGAAGTCGTCGTCCAGTGCAGGCAGACGCTTGGCGCGGACATCCTTGACCAGGACCCGGAACTCGACCTCCTCGCCGCCGTGCTCCGGGTAGGTGTCGGGCAGCCGGTCGGTGTAGTTCAGGATGTGGCCGGTGGCCGCCCCGGCGAGCTCCTCGTCGAGCCGGGGGGTAACACCCCCGGAACCGACCTCATAGAACGCGTCCTCGGCGGTGGCGCCTTCGATCGGCTCGCTGTCCTTGAACACCGACAGGTCGATCGTGACGTAGTCGCCGACCGCGGCGGGACGGTCGACCTCCTCGAGCTCGGCGAACCGCTCCCGCATGTCGTCGAGCCGGTCGCGGACCTCCTCGTCGGTGACGTCCCACTCGGGGAAGGTGACCTCGATGCCTTCGTGGTCGGGCAGGTCGATCTCGGGGCGGACCTCGACCGTGGCTTCGAAGGCGCATCCCTCGTCCTCGGTGAAGGTCTGCACATCGATCTCCGGCGGGGCCACCGGGGCGAGGTCCTCCTCGCGGACAGCCTCGGCGTAGAAGGTCGACAGCGACTCCTCCATCGCGTGCTGGGCAATCACTCCTTTGCCGAGGCGCGCCTCGATCAGACGGCGCGGAGCCTTGCCCTTGCGGAAGCCCCGGATTTCCACCTGCTGGGAGATGTCGCGGGCGGCCTCGTCGAACGCCTTGCTCACGCGCTCGGGCTCGACCTCCACCGTGAGCTTCACGGTCGTGTCGCCGAGTCGCTCCAGCGTGGTCTTCATCGGTGTCGGTCCTCGTGTGGTGCCGGGTGTGGTGCGGGTGCGATGTGGCCCGCCGGTGTCAGTGGGGCGACGTCGTGACGTCCAGCGGCGCTGCGTCGGTGCGGATCCTCGCCTGGCACGGTACCGGGGCCGGTACGCTCTCGTCCGTGCGGGGCGTGGCGCAGCTTGGCAGCGCGCGTGCTTTGGGAGCACGAGGCCGCCGGTTCGAATCCGGCCGCCCCGACCACACGGTCGCCGTTGCCGGCCCCGGATGACATCCCGTCATCGTGGGCGCTGCGGGGGACGATCGAGCTGTTGAGCTTGGAGCGGCGGACGGGAGTCGAACCCGCGTCATCGCCTTGGAAGGGCGAGGCTCTGCCATTGAGCTACCGCCGCAGGTTGCCGCGTGGCCGTCGCAGGGTACGCCTCGGCCCCGCTTGGGACCAGTGTTGCCGCCCGGGACCGACAGACGCTGGACACGTTGCCGGGGGCGTGATCGCGTCACTACAGTTGCCGACACCACGCCAGACGATCCTGGGACGATATGGCGATCCGGCGGACGACCGCATCTGCAGGCGCCTTCTGGTCGGTGACGCCGGTCACTCTCGGTCTGACGATCCCGGTCGTGACGTTCCTCGCCAAGGAGGTGATCGCCTCGGCGTACCAGATCGTGCGGTACGCCGACGACATCCTCGAGGCCACCTACCGCATCGAGGACTCCGTCGGCGAGTTCGGTCGGCTACAGCAGACACGCGACCTGCTCCGCGAGCTCGCCCAACAGCAGACGCAGAACCAGACACCGAAGCCGGCACGGCGCCCTGGCGCGCCGGGGATCAGCGCCGAAGCGGGAGAGTGACGGTGAGCCAACGGGGGGTGCGGGCCACGGCGATCACGGCCGGTCTGCTCGCCGCCAGCGTCGCGGGTGCGTTGGCAACGATCGCTGGCCTGCTGTGGCGGATCCGGAGCAAGCTGGAGGACCTCGACGCAGTGCTGAGACGGATTGCAGGGGGCGCAGCCGTGATCGATCCTGGCATCAGCGGGGTGAACGAGGCTCTTGGCGAGTTGGAGGACGCCCTGGCGGGGCGCTGAGCGCGACGGAGCACACAGATGGAACGCGCTGACGGGTCGGGCGGTCGAAGGGTCGTGGCATGGTCCGGTGCGGGCGTGGCGGTCGTCGCCATCCTGCTCGCCTACGCCTTGAACCTGACCAAGTCCCTGCGTGACCTGGCGAGGACGATCGAGCACGATCTCGACGCGGTGCGAAGCACCACCGAACCGTTGTGGAAGGTCGGCGACACCAACCGCAGGTTGAGGGCCGTCGTGGAACAGCTCCATGGCCGCTGAGGCGCAGCCGGCAGCGGTGGTCGCAGCATCCGGTGGCTGGCTCGTCGCGCTCGGTGGCCTCGCCGTCGTCGGGACCGTCGGGGGTCTGCTCGGTGCGATATGGCGGCACGCCAAGGAACTCGACGCCGAGATCACTGATGTCTGGCTGATGGGCAAGCAGGTCGCCAGCAACACCGCGACCACGTGGATGCTGGAGGAGACGGCCGCCCTCGCCGGCCAGCTCCGTGACGTCGTGCGGAGTGGCCATGGCTGACACGAAGAGACCAGCCGCCCCTGTCGTGACAGAAGGGGTCGCGCTGCTCGCGACGCTCGCCCTCAGTCTGGTGCTGCTGACCAGGACGCTGCGCAGCATCGCATCCACCGTGGGGAGGATCACGGCCGGCGTCCGGGCCATCGAGACCCAGCTGAACAACGCCGGCGCGGCCCTGCACCGGCTGAACGGGGCGCTGAATGAGGCGGTCGACTCCGGCGACGCCATCGGCTCGTGATCGCGACGGACACGCGCCCCCCGCCCACCACCTGAAGGGACGCGACCTGAAGGGGCGGGCCCGGCCGTCCGGATGAACGACCGGGATGAGGCCGGGATAAGGTACGACCCGCTCGAGTGGCGTCCGCCGTGGCGCGGACATCGTCAGCCGACCTCGGCGCCGCTGGACCGTTCCGAGCCCTCAGGATCGAGTGTGCATCACCACGAGTTCGCCTGGCGGGCCAGAGGCGGTCGTCAGCTGTGACGAGCGTGCTGCTGGTCCACGCGGCCGTGGCTGCGCTGGCTCCGGTCCTGGGTCGAAGGCTCGGCAGCCGGACCTTCCTCGTTGCCGCCATCGCCCCGCTCAGCGCGCTGGCGTGGTTGGGCATCCACGCCCGGGACCTGATCGCGGGCGTCTCGTTGCACGAGCGCTGGGCCTGGGTCACCGGGCTGAACCTGGCCGTCGACCTCCGCGTCGACGCGTTCGGTGCGCTGATGCTGCTGCTGGTCGCGGGCATCGGAACGTTGGTCTTCGTCTACAGCGCCGAGTACTTCCACGGTACGGGCGACGCAGGCCGTGTGGCGGCCGCGCTGACCGGCTTCGCCGCCGCGATGGTCGGGCTGGTCGTCGCCGACCACCTGCTGGTGCTGTACGTCTTCTGGGAGCTGACCTCGCTCACGTCCTATGTGCTCATCGCCGGCGACGGGACGGATGCCGACGCGCGCGAAGCGGCCCAGCACGCACTGTTCGTGACGGTCGTCGGTGGCTTCACCATGCTGGCCGGGTTCGTCGTGCTGGGGCAGGCGGCCGGCACGTACCGCATGAGCGAGCTCAGCGCAGGCGCGGCAGGACCGGCGACCACGGCCGCGGCGCTCCTGATCCTGGTGGGAGCGTTCACCAAGTCGGCGCAGGCGCCGTTCCACGGCTGGCTGCCCGCAGCGATGGTCGCCCCCACGCCGATCTCCGCCTACCTGCACTCTGCGACCATGGTCAAGGCCGGGGTGTACCTGATCGCCAGGCTCGCTCCGGTCCTGGCCGTGGCCGTCCTGTGGCGGTCGCTGACCGTGGGGATCGGGCTCGCCACTGCGGTGTTCGCCGCGGTCCGGGCGCTCCGTCAGGACGATCTCAAGCTCCTCCTGGCCTACGGCACCATCAGCCAGCTGGGGCTGATGACGGCGCTCCTGGGTCCGGGCATCCCGGCTCTGTCCTACACCGGTGTGGCCGTCCTGGTCGCGCATGCGCTGTACAAGGCCCCGCTGTTCATGGTCGTGGGGAACATCGACCACGCTGCGGGCACCCGCAACCTGCGGCGACTCCGTGGCGTCGCCCGTGCGATGCCGCTCACCGCAGGTGGCGCGGGCGTGGTCGGTGCGTCGATGCTGGGAATCCCGCCACTGTTCGGGTTCGTGGCCCACGAAGCGGCGCTCGATGAGCTGCTGCACGTCGCCCCGGGCTGGGGGGAGGTGGCCCTCGCCGGCGTCGTCGTCACGTCGGCGCTCACGGTCACCTACAGTCTGCGGTTCCTGCTCGGGGCGCTCACCGACCGCGACCCGGATCGGGGCCCGGTGGGCGAGGTGACCGGTCCGGAACACGAAGCCGGATGGTTGTCGCTGACCCCGATCCTGGTGCTCACGGCGCTGTCGCTCGTGGCGGGACTGGCAGCGCATGCGGCCGGAGAGGTCGTGTCGATCGCCACGGCATCGCTGGGGTTGGACACCGACGCCGAGCTGAAGCTGTGGGCGGGGTTCAACCCCGCCTTGGCGCTGTCGGTGATCGCGATCGTTGCGGGCGTCGCCATGTATGCGGCGACCGGCACGGTCACCGCGACGCTGCGGCGCCTGCCGCGCCTCCCGGACGCGGGGGCGGTCTTCCGTGCGGCCGTGGCGGTCACCGTGCGATCGGCGACGCGCGTCACCGCGGTGGTTCAGAACGGCTCGCTGCCGGTGTACGTGGCGATGATCGCGGTGGCGGCGGTCACGGTTCCTTCGGCGGGTCTGTTGACCGGTCCGGCGTGGGAACGATCGGTGTCGGGGACCGCACCCGCCCTCCAGGTCGTGGTGGCCGCCCCGCTCGTCGCTGCGGCTGTGGGGCTGACGCTGACGCACCGCCGGTTCGTCGCGCTGCTGTTCCTCGGGGCCGTCGGGTACGGCATGGCCGTGCTGTTCCTGCTGCAAGGCGCCCCCGACCTGGCGCTGACCCAGGTGCTGATCGAGACGGTGGCCGTGGTGCTGTTCGTCCTGGTCCTGCGCCACCTCCCGGAGTCGTTCACCCCGCCGCGGTGGGCCTTCGGGCGCGTCGGACGGTTCGCCATCTCGGCAGCCGTCGGCCTGTTCGTGATGGCGCTGGCTGTCCTGGCGTCCACGGTCGATCATCCACCGAGCATCGCGTCGGAGTACCTCGCCCGTGCTCTCCCGCAGGCGGAGGGGAAGAACGTCGTCAACGTCATCCTGGTGGACTTCCGGGCGCTCGACACCCTGGGTGAGGTCACCGTGCTCCTCGTCGCCGCACTGGGGATCGCAGGGATCCTGCGCCACCCGTCGACCGACGAGACGCGGCCCCGGATGCGGCCTCTGTTCCCTGAAGAGGAACGTTCTCTGATCGCCGACACGACCATCCGCGCGATCTACCCGGCGGCGCTCCTGGTCTCGATCTACTTCCTGGTCGCCGGGCACAACCATCCGGGGGGAGGCTTCGTCGGGGGGCTGGTTGCGGGCGCTGCGCTGATCCTGCGCTACGTCGCACGGGGTCCGCTCGCCGTCCGCAACGCCCTGCCGCTGAGCGCGCCTGGTGTCGTCGCGGTCGGGCTCCTGGTCGCGGTGGGAACCGCAACGGCCGGCTGGTTATGGGGCGCGACGTTCCTCGACGCGACCACCTGGACGTTCACGGCCCCGGTGGTCGGTCACGTCAAGGTCTCGTCCACGCTCGCCTTCGACGCGGGCGTGTACCTGATCGTGGTCGGGTTCATCGCCAACGCTCTGCAGGCGTTCGGACAGGAGCCGGGCGGGTGATCCTCACACATGCCCTGGTGATCGGGGCGCTGTTCTCGGCCGGCACCTACCTGGTGCTGCAGCGGACCCTGACGCGGGTGGTGATCGGGATCGCTGTGCTCGGACACGGTGCGAACCTGCTGCTGCTGCTCGCGGGTGGCGCACCGGGGAACCCGCCGCTGATCGACGTGGCGCCACGCTCCTTACCGCTCAACGACGCCACGGCCGCGACCGCCCAGGTCAGCGATCCGCTCCCCCAGGCGCTGGCGCTCACCGCGATCGTCATCACGTTCGGGGTCACGGCGTTCCTGCTGGCGCTGTCGCGGCGTAGCTGGTTGCTGACGCACGACGACCTGGTCCGTGACGACCTCGAGGACCAACGGATCGCCCGCGAGGGCGGCGACGAGGAGGTGGCGTGATGCTGATCGCCATCCCGATCCTCGTCCCGCTGGCAGCCGCCGGGGTCTCCGTCATGCTGCTGCGACGTCCGTTGGCGCAACGGTCGCTGAGCGTCGTGTCGCTGTCGGTCGTGCTCGCGGCGACGGCCCGCCTGTTGGCGCAGGTGCGGGTGGAAGGGACCTCGGTCCTGCAGGTCGGTGCGTGGCCGGCCCCGTTCGGCATCACCTTGGTGGCCGACCCGTTGGCAGCGATCATGCTCACGGTGTCGGCCGTGGTGCTGCTGGTGGTCCTGCTGTACGCGATCGGCCATCCGACCACGCGCGACGAGACCCGCGCCTTCCACGCCGTCTACCTGGTGCTGGCTGCCGGCGTGTCGGCCAGCTTCCTGGCGGGCGACCTGTTCAACCTGTTCGTGGCTTTCGAGGTCATGCTGATCTCCAGCTACGTGCTGATCACGCTGGGCGGGACCCTCGCGCAGGTGCGCAGCGGCATGACCTACATGGTGATCTCGCTGCTGGCGTCGACTCTGTTCATCGCCACGGTCGGGATCGTCTACGCCAGCACCGGCACCGTGAACCTGGCTGACCTGGTCGACCGTGTCGGCGGTCTTCCTCCTGGGCTGCGCACAGGGGTGGGGCTGCTGCTCCTGATCGTCTTCGGGGTGAAAGCTGCGATCTTCCCGCTGTTCATGTGGCTCCCCGACGCCTACCCCACCGCGGCGGCACCGATCACCGCGGTGTTCGCGGGGTTGCTGACCAAGGTCGGTGTCTACGCGATGATCCGCACCCAGACGCTGCTCTTCGTAGACCTCGGCACCCCCTCGCCGCTGCTGCTGGTGATCGCCGGGGCGACGATGGTGGTCGGGGTGCTCGGCGCCATCGCACAGGATGACATCAAGCGGATCCTGTCGTTCCAGATCATCAGCCAGATCGGGTACATGGTGATGGGGCTGGGCTTGTTGACGGTGGCGGGCCTGGCTGGAGGGATCTTCTACATCGTCCACAGCATCCTGGTGAAGACCGGGCTGTTCCTGGTCGGAGGGATGGTCGAGCAGCGAACCGGGACGGCTGCCCTGCGCGACCTGGGTGGGCTGGGTCAACGCACCGCCGTCACCGCCGTGCTGTTCGCGGCTCTGGCGCTCAGCCTCGCCGGCTTCCCGCCCTTGTCGGGGTTCGTCGCCAAGCTGTCGCTCGTCCAGGCGGGTCTCGATGTGGACCAGGGAGCGATCGTGGCGGTCAGCCTCGCGGTCAGCGTGCTGACGTTGTTCTCGATGTCGAAGGTGTGGAACAGCGCGTTCTGGGGCCAGGCCCCGGAGGCGACCGACCACCAGGACGTGCCGCGGTCGATGACAGCGACCACCGTCGCGGTCGTCGTCGCCACCGTCGCGGTGGCGGTGTCGGCAGGTCCCCTGGTCGACCTCAGCGTCGAGGCGGCGCACGCTCTGGAACCGGCACGCTACGTCGAAGCCGTGCTCCCGCGATGAACCGGATCGGGATGGTCGCGGTGCTCGCAGTGGCGTGGACGGCGTTGTGGCGCGACGCCAGCCCAGGGACGGTTCTGGGCGGTCTCGCGGTCGGCGCGGCGGTGTCGGTGGCGGCAGGCGACGGAGGGACGCCGGCGTGGCGACCGCTCCTCCGCCCCGTCGCGACGGTCCGTTTCGTGGTGGCGTTCCTCTGGAACCTCACCACCGCGAGCGTCGCCGTGGCCTGGGACGTGGTCACGCCCGAGGAACGCGCCCGCGAGGCGATCGTCCTGGTGCCGCTACGGACCGGCTCCGACGCGATCGTCACGACCGTCGCCAACGCGATATCACTGACGCCGGGCACGGTCACGGTCGACGTCGAACGCGACCCCATCGGCCTCTACATGCACGTGATGCACTTCCGCGACGCCGAGCACGCGCGCGCCCAGGTACGACGCTTGGAGGAGCTGGCGATCCGGGCGTTCGGCTCGCGCCACGAGGTCGCGGCCCTCGACGGTGAGACCGGAGATGCGCGATGACCGTCGCCATCGTCGTCGCCGCGATCATGGTGTCCGTCGACGGTGTGCTGTGTGTCGCCCGTCTGCTGCGACGTGGGTCGCTGGCCAACCGCGTCGTCGCGCTCGACACCCTGCTGATCGCGATCGTCCACGGCATCGCGATCCACGCGGTCGCGACGCGCTCCACTGTCTACTTCGACCTCATGGTGGTGACCGCCCTGCTCGCCTTCGTCGGCACCGTGGCCGTGGCCAGGTTCATCGAGCACGGGCGGTGACTCCGATGATCGACGTCGTCGTCGCGGCCTTGCTGCTGGTCGGTTCCGTCTTCGCGATGCTGGCTGGTGTGGGCCTGCACCGCTTCGAGAGCGTCTACGCCCGGATGCACGCGGCCACCAAGCCGGCCACGTTCGGCCTGCTGATCGTCCTGATCGCAGCCGCTATCCGCATCGGAGAAGCCGGGGACGCCGCGAAGCTGGCCCTTGTCCTGCTGCTGCAGTTCTCCACTGCGCCGATCGCGGCGCACGCGGTGGCCCGTGCCGCCCACCGTGCCGGCGAGCCCATGGGGTCGACGGCGGTCATGGACGACCTCGCCGAGGACGGGTCCGACCGTGGGCTGGACGGATCGGATGAGTGAGGACCTCAGCCGCCCGTGGCGCTGCGGGCGCGGGCTGGTTCCACGAAGATGTGCGCTGCGGTCGGCACGGCTTCTCGCACCCGCGCCTCCATGGCGTTGACCGTCCGTGCAACGGCGTCGAAGTCGAGGTCGGATCTCAGCTGCACCTTCGCGGCGACCATCAGCTCGGATGGCCCGAGATGCATCGTGCGCAGCTCGATGATGCTGACCAGTGCCGATTCATCCTCGATCGCCCGCCGGACACGACCGTAGTCCGCGGGGCTTGCGGCCTCTCCGATCAGCAGGCTGCGCATCTCGACGGCGAGGAGCATGGAGACGAACGCGAGCAGAGCTCCGATGGCCAGACTTCCCATCGCGTCCCAACGGGCGTCGCCGGTGACGACCGACAGCCCCACGCCCAGCAGCGCAACGACGAGACCGGTCTCGGCCGCGGCGTCCTCGAGCAGCACCACCGCGTTGCCCGCATCCTTGGTCGTGCGGATGTAGTGCCACCACGAGCCGGTCCGGCTCTCGTTGGCCGTACGCACCGCGATGCGCAGCGCCACGCTCTCGGCGACGAGTGCGATGCCCAGGACCGCGAAGGCCCACATGGGCGACTCGATCGGATGCGGAGACCGCAGCTTGCTGTACCCCTCCCACAGTGAGAACACCGCGCCGAGCGCGAAGAGGATCATCGCCACGACGAACGCCCAGAAGTACCGCTCGCGGGCGTATCCGAAGGGGTGTTCCGGCGTCGCCCTCCGCTGTGCTCGCCGGTGTCCCAGCAGCAGCAGCGCCTGGTTGCCGGTGTCCGCCACGGAGTGGAAGCTCTCCGCCAGCATGGAGCTGGACCCGGTGAGGGCGAACGCGGTGAACTTCGCCGCCCCGATGCCGAGGTTCGCGAAGAAGGCCGCGATCACCGCGGACGGCTGTTTCGCCATCTCGTCCCCTGTCGCCCCCAGGCGCCTTTGTGTCCGCGGCCTCCAGCTGCCGCGGGAGGCGGCAGCCACGCTGTTGGCGCCCGCCGCCTCCTGCGATCGTTGCCGCAGAGTCAGTCTCGGTCGCCGGCGGCTCGCCGTCGTCCCAAGGTTGCCCGCAGCCCTCTCTACGCCCACGCCCCCCCGCGCTGCCGACCCGGCATCCTGTCAGCGCCGAGCTCTGCGAGCGCTCGTCAGCTCGAGGCCCAGCCCGCAATGCAGAGGAGGACGCACGGCAGCTGGCGGCGGAGAACGCCAAGCTCCAACGCGCGTCCTGCAGTCGAAGTCACGGTAGAAGATCTCCGAGACGGCACGCGCTCGAAGCCGACAACCGGGCCTTGGCCACCGACGAGATCCTCCGCGAACACCTGCCCGCACGTCGCCTACGACGCCACCCTCGAGTCGTCAAGCGCAAGATATCGAACTATGGCGTCAAACGCGCCCGCCACCGCGACTGGCCCCAGCCCGCCCGCCCTGCGGAGGAGAGCCTCGTCATTGGTAAGTAAACGGTATTGGGCCTAGTCCGCGAGCCCCGGAGCGTCGACGTTGCGGAGGCCTTTGTGATCAAGAGTCCCAAGAGTGGCGGGGTCGGCCAACGTTCGACGCCCGGCTCCGGCCGACGGCCGCCGTGATTCTCCGGACCTCACTCTTGACCGGACGGAGAGCACCGTACACGGAGTATCCCGGATGAGCGGTGCCCGGTCGGGGTTACAACCGATAGGGGGGCGCCGAGCGGGGAGCCCCGAGCTAGGAGCTGTCGCCCAACAACCGCCGGGCCTCGTCGGTGAGTGCGGCGACGTCGATGCCCGCCTCATCCGCAAGCAGGCGGCGCAGCATCGGCGGGACACCCTCCAGGTCCCGGACGATCCCGGCCAGCATGGAACGCAGCTGACGCATCCGCTGGGCCTCCTCCGCAGGCGTACCGAGATCGTCGACGATGGCCGCCTCCGACCTCGAGGCGATGAGCGGCTCCGCGACCCCGCGCGCCCACACGTACGTCCGCCTACCCGGACCCCGATTCTCGACGATTGGGTCGACTGCAATCACGTCGTCGGAGCGCACGTATCTGCCGTACCCGAGAGGAACGAGCTGCCCTGGCTGGATGCGCATCGTTCGGCTCCTCGTCGGTCACGGCCAGGTTCCCACATCGACACACTGGGGCGGTAGCGCGGAATTTCTGTCGAGCCCGCCTCCGACGACCTTGGCCGAATCGATCCCCGCAGATTTGCTCGCCGCCCCTGACATCATGGCATCGGCGGCTCACCAGCCGCCTCCCCGCGGCCCAATGCTCCAACTACCACAGTCGGCCGCGGCGGCGTGCGTGAAGTACCGCAGTCCGGCGAACGTGCGGTACCAAGAACGGCGGTTGCACGGCACCCTCAACCGCCGACGGCGCACGCTGGCAGCTGGATCAACCAACCCCGACGCAGGAGAACCACTGGCAATTCCTTCCCTACACGTCTACCAAAGCTTGCAGGTTCCGGCCTGCCGCGATCCTCAGCTGGTCGCCCCGACCGCGGGACCACTCCGCCACTGCCGAAGCGCCGCCCTTGGTCGCGGCCGTGCCCAGCTACCGTCCGATTAGCCTCGCGGGATGGGAACCTGGCGGCCGGCGACTCGATCGGCGTTCGACAGGTGGCTGTACGGCAGGTCGTTGCCCGCGACGGGTGTGAGGAGCAGCTCCAGGTGGGGATCGCAGGTCTGGTCGTGGGCGCCGCGCTGATCCTGATGACCGCCGCGGATGCGGTCGGAACGACCGTGCGGGTCAGCACCCGTGGCGGCGTCATCGTGAGGTGGCTGGGGCAGGCACTGTGGCGCTTGATGATCGCCGTCGACCGGCAGCTGCCGCGACCGGTCCTGCGCTACCTCGCTGGGCCGCTGATCACGCTCGCGGTCATGTCGTCGTGGATCGCGCTGATGATCACCGGTTGGTTTCTGGTGTTCTCCTCGTTCGACGCCGCGGTCGTGACGGCGCCGGGGAACGGTCCGGCGAGCGGCTGGTCACGCCTTGCCTTCGCCATGTACACGGTGTTCACGCTCGGCGGCAGCGGGCTACAGGCGACGACGCCGCTGTGGCAAGTCCTGACAGGCATGGCGGCGGGCACGGGGCTGTTTCTGGTGACGCTGGCGATCACCTACCTCAACCCGCTGGCGTCGGCGGCGTCGGAACGTCGCCGCGTGGCCCGTGCCTTGACCGGGCTTGGTTCTCGACCCAGCCGGATCGTCGCCAGCGCCTGGGACGGCACCGGTTTCTCGGCGCTGTCGTACCACCTGATGGCGCTCGCGCCCGAGCTGGCGCGGCTGGCCGAGCACCACTTGACGTACCCGGTCCTTCACTACTTCCAGTCGTCTGACCACGATGCGGCGATCGGCCCGGCCGTCGCCCGGCTCGACGACGCGCTGCTGCTGCTGTGCGCGGTGGTGCAGCCGGCGGCCCGGCCACCGGCCAGCGTCACCCAACCGGCGCGCCAGGCCATCACCGCGTTCCTGGCGACCATGCCCGAGACCTTCATCGTCCGGGCCGAAGAAGCCCCGCCGCCGCCCGACATCGAGGAGTTGAGCGCCGCCGGGGTCCCGTGCCGGCCGCTCGAGGAGCTGCGATCCGCCGCCCACGGCCAAGGGCAACGCCGCAGCCGGCTCCACGGGCTGGTACGCCACTCGGGCTGGGAGTGGCACACCAGCGTGGACGTGGCAGCCTGACCACCCGTCGGCGGCAACAATGGTGTCGCCCGCCCGTACGTGGCTGGGCGTCGCGCGGACGACTGGCACGGGGAGTACTGCGCGGCGAGGAGGCCGGTGGGACCGCCGCGGTCGCCTGCGAGTTCGGGATCGGTGGGAGACGGTGATGCGTGCGGTGCGCGACGAGGCTCGCACGCGGTTCGCCGAACGCCGGGATGTACACGTGCAGAGCCGGGCGTGTGTCGCGCTGGACGGGCGATGAGAAGTCGTGAACCGGTGCCAGGGTGGCGCCGCCGCGGTACGTCACCTTTTTACGAGTTGGATCGGGCAATAGCCATCGTCCTCGGTGCGATAATGGTGGGCGTGAGGCTCCCAGGCGCCTCCGCGAAGGGGCAGCACGCGCGGGGGTGGGCTACGCCGACGCACCGCCCTCGCGAAGGCGTCCAAGGATTGATAGCATCCGCTCGCGACCGTCGAGGAGCAGGGCCGTTGCTGGTCAAGGGCTTCGTCTCAAGGTGCGTATGAACGAGGGCGATCGGGCGATCCGTTTCACCTATCTCTCTCAGGAAGACCTGCTCGCGTCAGGCTGCCTTGATCTCCGGATGGCGCTGGGAACGGCGGAATCTGCGCTCCTCGCGCACCGGCGAGGCGATGTGATGTTTCCCGAGAAGATCGTGCAGATCTTCAATGACGACACACAGGAACGGATCAACTGTCTCCCTGCGACTCTGCGTGCGGAAAACGTCTGTGGCGTGAAGTGGGTTTCGGTCTTCCCACCGAACGTCCCCAAGTTTGGTCTCCAGAACCTGACTGCTCTCTTTGTTCTCTCGGAGATCGAGAAAGGGTTCCCGCTCGCGGTCATGGAGGGGACGCTCGCATCGAACCTACGCGTCGGCGCCATCGGGGCCCTCGCGGCGAAGCACTTCGCCCCTCCGCAGGCGCGTACGATCGGCTTCATCGGCAGCGGGGAACAGGCCAAGATGCATCTTCTGGCCATGAAGAGCGTGCTGCCCGCGCTAGCGGAATGCCGGGTCTCGGCGAAGACTGCCGAGGAGGAACAGCAGTTCGTGGGCGATCTCGAGACCATCCTCCCCGACGTCGAGTTCATCGCAGCTGAGACGGACCACGCCCGTGCCATGGAAGGGGCCGACATCCTCGTCACTGCGACAAGCGCCCAGGCTCCGCTTCTCCGAGCCGCCTGGATGAAGCCGGGCTCCTTCTACAGTCATGTCGGTGGCTGGGAGGACGAGTACGACGTGGCGAAACAGTGCGAGAAGATCGTCTGTGATGACTGGAGTACAGTGAAGCACCGCATGCAGACCCTCAGTCGCATGTACAACGACGGCGAGCTGCGAGATTCAGACGTCTATGCCGATCTGGAGGAGGTCGTCGCTGGCGATAAGCCGGGGCGGGAGACGGATGACGAGCGCGTCTACTTCAACGCGGTGGGACTCGCCTTCGTCGACGTCGCGATCGCACTCGCCATGTACCGTCGTGCATTGGAGGCGGGAAAGGGTCGAGAGCTCACGCTGCAGGAGATGATGATTTTCGACCACCCGCGGATAGCTCAATTCGTCACCTTATAGCGGTCGACGAGCAGCTCCTTGCCAGCTGTCGATCTCCGGGTCTTTCTTACAGAATGGCCAAAGGATCACCCGCGCAGAAGCGCGAGATGCATTCGCATTCAGGAGTCTGAGTCGGTCGAATGCGAGCGCGGGAGCCGCAGGTCCGTTCACGAAATCGAAATCGTCGTAACGCGTCATGTTCCACGGCTGGAGTGAAAGACCCTCACCGTGATCATGATGTCGTATCCTGGCCGATGTTTTGGACGTGGTGCCGGTGTAGGACGCATACGAGCCACCGCCACGCCAGTGCGATGATCTGCCGGTGCATGTGGAGCCCATTGTCACCGCCATCCAGTCAAGGAATATCGCCGACCCTGCCCCAGGTGGCCACCAACGGGTCAACCCGAGGCGAGCCGCCCCGCAAGATCGCCGTCGCTGTTCGTCTACACGCGCTTCCTTGTAGAGGCCAGCGAACGTCAAACGCGGAGCAACCTCGAGCCCTCCAACCTCGCCGGGATGACCGCTCAGGTAGCGCGTTCCGCCGACTCCCAGTGCCCCGAGTCATCGGGGTCCAACCGACACTCGACTGCGAATCTCGCGGGGCGCGCAGTGGCTATGGGCGGTCGCTGTTCGAATTCCTCGGCGCCCATAGCAGCGTGGCCGACGTACCCGGTATCACACCGTCCGCCTGTCGTCCGCTGAAAGCGTGTGCCGGGACGTGGGGATCAGCTGGACCGCAACGGGATACCGGTGCTGGGCGGACTCGTCCTCGTGCTGCGTCTCCCGTTCGCAGGCGTCGGCGCCGTCGAGGACCCGGGTGGCATCCGCGACAGCTTCCTCCGTCGTTCGGCGCAGGGCCCACACCGCCAGTCGCTCGACGAGGATGGCGGGCTCCCCGGGCCGTACAGCGAGTCGGTCGGCGCGGCCGGGGTCGGCTGCCGCGGTCAGCACATCGACGATCCGTCGAACCTCGTCAGGGACGTGTCCGCCGGCCATGCGTCGGGCGAGTCGGCCCAGCAGCGCGAAGTGCGGGGTGTCGAGGGTGCCCGGGGGGCGAGCCATCGTGAACTCCTCTACCTCCATGGAGTAAGAATGACCTTTGACGTCCCGCACGACGAGTGGCAGCATCGACAATATGCGCAAGTATCCTGCCACCCTCGAGGCCGGATCCCTCGACCCTGACCTCGTCGAGGCTGCCGACCGTCCGGTCGTTGGCGAGCCGAGCGTCGCGGTCCTGTTCGTCGACCACATGAACCCGTTCGAGTTTTCCATCGCGTGCGAGATCTTCGGGATCCGCAGGGGCGAGGTCCTGGCGACGATGGCGGAGCCCCGCTGGTACGAGCTGCGCGTGTGCGCGGCGTGGCCGGGAGCCACGGTGCCGACGCGCTTCGGCTTCTCCCTGACGATCGATCGAGGACTTGAGGACCTCGTGACCGCGGACACCGTCATCGTCCCGATGGCCGTTAGGGCCTCTGATGCGGAACAGATGGTGTGCGGGTGGCGGATGCCCGCGCTGCCCGGCGACGACGTCCTCGCTGCTCTCCGCCAAGCAGCGGCCAACGGGGCGCGGATGGTGTCGTTCTGCTCGGGGGCGTTCGTGCTCGCCGAGGCCGGGTTGCTCGACGGTCGGCGCGCCACCACGCACTGGATGTACACCGAGGCCTTCCGTGCCCGCTACCCGAAGGTCGAGGTCGTACCCGACGTGCTCTACGTCGACGAAGGTGACGTGCTCACCTCCGCGGGGTCCGCATCGGGTCTCGACCTGTCTCTGCACATCGTCCGGACCGACTACGGGGCCGATGCTGCGGACCTCGTGGCACGTCGCACCGTCGTCCCGCCTCATCGCGACGGAGGGCAGGCGCAGTACACGACCGTGCCGGAGGTACCGACCGGCGGAACGCCCTTCGGGGAACTGTTGCACTGGATCGTCGAAAACCTCCACGAACCGCTCGAGGTCGCGGACATGGCAGAGCGCTCGGCGATGAGCGAACGGACCTTCGCACGACGCTTCTCCGACGCCACAGGAACAACACCCCACCAATGGCTCACGACCCAGCGGGTCGCCAGAGCCCGTCAGCTGCTCGAAACCACCGAGCTCACCATCGACGCCATCGCCACACGCAGCGGGCTCGGTACCGCCGCGAACCTTCGGACCCGTCTTCGCGAAGCCGTCGGCGTCAGCCCGACCGGCTATCGCCGCCGCTTCCGCCGCTCCGCCTGACACGCCGGATACCGCCCCAGAGCGGTAACGCAGACAGCGGCGTGCAAGCGATCCTGGAACCCACCGATTGGGCAGACGCGGACGGTTGGTGTTCGCTGACCGCCCAGCGGCCGTGGCCAGCGAATGAGTTGTCTGACGCCACCGCGTCTAAACCTGGCCTAGGCGGAGGCCTAGGCGAGGCCTAGGCCAGGTACTGGAGTACGCTTGGCGCCTTCGCCACCGCCTCGCGCGGCCGGTACACCCGGTTCTTGCGGTCGAACGCGCTTCCGACTCAACATGGGTTTCCGTCTGCGAGGCGTCCGGAGTACTGCTGGCGTGGGCGCCCGACTTCCGGGGCGCGGTTCCGACGCGGTGGGCTACCGAGGCGACAAGAGGGCCCATCTCGCCCGTGGCTGCGGGCGGTTCAGGGTTGGGCCCGGAGGCGCGCACAACCGGCGTACCGAACTCATCGGATCGTGCGGTCAGTCGTCGGCGCCGAAGTCGGGGATGGTGATGGCACCGTCGTGGCCCAAGGGGAACCCTGGGTTGTGCACGATCTCCCACACGTGTCCGTCGGGATCGGTGAAACATCCCGCGTACCCGCCGTAGAAGGTCTCGCCAGGGGGGCGTGTGACTGTAGCTCCCGCGTTGGCGGCGGCGGTGACGATGGCATCGACCTGGGCCGGCGAGCGAACGTTGTGGGCGAGCGCGATACCTCCGAACCCGTCGGTATCGGTGTCGTCGACGCCGGAGTCTTGGGCGAGCTTGTCGCGTCCCCAGAGGACGACCCCGATAGTGCCCGCTTGGAAGAACACCGTCTCCTGAATCTCCTGTCCGCGCCACCCGAGTCGCTCGTAGAACTCGCGTGCGCGGCTGATGTCAGCGACGCCCAAGGTGACCAGGCTCAGCCGTTGTTCCATGGGTCCTCCTGAGGACAGCGGATCAAACGTAGATCATCGGTGCGACAACGCTTCCCTCCCCTGCGTGTCGCCCATCGCCGTGGTTCTACGCGGGTCTCCTCGGATGTTCTGTGCTTAGTAGGCGGCCCGCCGCGCGACCGCCGGGGACTGGCGGCGTGTCGTGGATGAGTGAGATCCGGAACTCGCCGCCCCCGCGGGCCTCGAAGCGGTGGACCTTCACTCGCCATCCCGTCGGGAACCGTCCAGCCGGACCGACTCGGCGTCCAGGAGTGCGGTACACGCTCGACCTAGTGCGTCGATCGTCCGCTCGATCCTGGTGGTGGTGCTTCTGTTCGCCTCTCCTCGCGGACAGCTCCGCGCCCGAGCTCATCGCGCAAGCCGGGGTCTCGGGGTCGCTTCACCGGTTGACCGAGTCCCGGACGACGTCGCCGTCCTGCTCCAGCGTGGCAGCGGCGTACGCGGGTTGGCCGCTGCGCCGGTAGACGTGCACGGCGACACCGGTCGATGTGACCTCGCTGTCGACCATCGTGAAGGCGACCGGGACGGCCTCGTCCCCGAACAGGCGCCGGCCCTGGCCCAGCACGACCGGGAAGACGAGCAGCCGATACTCGTCGACGAGGTCGTGGGCCATCAGCGTGCGGGCCAGGCGGCCGCTGCCGTGCACCTGCAGTTCGCCGCCCTGCTGACGCTTCAACTCGGTGACCGTGTCGGCCACGTCGTCGATGACGGTGGTTCCCGCCCATGACGGTTCCCTCAGCGTGGTCGACGCCACGTACTTCGGTAACGCGTTGAGCTGGGTGGCGACGACATCGTCGGGGTCGGTCACGCGGGGCCAGTGACTCGCGAAGATCTCGTACGTCTTCCGGCCCAGGAGGAAGGCGCCCGCCTGCCTGAACCAGTCCGAGATCCGCCGGGCGAGGGCCTCGTCGAACAGCGGGATCACCCATCCGCCCTTGTCGAAGTCACCGCTCGTGTCCTCATCGGGGCCGCCAGGGCCCTGCATGACCCCGTCGATCGTGAGGAAGGTGGTGACGATCAGACGCATCGTTCTTCTCCTTGTTCTGCAGCTTGGGACGCGCTCAGTTCTGCAGCTTGGGACGCGCTCAGTTCTGCAGCTTGGGACGCGCTCAGTTCTGCAGCTTGGGACGCGCTCACCCCTGTTGACTGCCGGCGTACGGGGAACTCATCGGTCGCATGCGGCCGGCGCTGGGGGAGCAACTGCGCGACACCAGGCCGTGCGCCACCACTGCGGCCCTGGGCGCCTGGAGCCGATGGGAGGGACCCGCCGCTTCGATCACGCCGACGTCGCCGTGACCGATTCGCGATACCGATCGCCTAACGGAAGCCGTGGCGACGTGCGGCCCCGTCCGCCCCGGCGGGCGCCCGTAGCCGCAGTCGGCGTATCGTACGTACGGTGCCGGGCTGCTCTTTCGGCCAGCGCTCGGTCGCGGGTCACGGGTCGGGTCTTGGCACCTGCTCTCTAGCGCGTTGCACGCCTGACGACATCGACTCGACGTCCCAGTCCTCGGCGAGAACCAGGAGTTCGGGTCCAGCTCAGCGGATGGGGCCACCGAACGTGAGCACGCCGAGCACACCGATCATCAACGCGACGACGACGACGGCGAGCCGCCGGGGGACGGCTCCGTCGCGGGCTGCGGCGACCAGCGCGAGGCCGGCACCGGCGGCCAGTGCCAGCATCGAGAGCATCGTGATGACCATCCCGGCCGTGTGGGAGAGCCCCTCGAGAGCGGTGCCCGTGGGCTCGTCGACCCTGGCGCCCGCTATCTCCAGGAACTGACCCGTCACCACGCCTCCGAGGCCGGCGACGACCGCACGACGGGCGACCCACCCCGGTCGGGTGGCACGCGCGGGTGGCCACCAATGCAGTGCCGCGATGAGGAGCAGTGCGAGCGGGAGTCCAACCGACAGATGGCTCATGGCATGCCCGACCGCCTCCGGAAGACGGTCGGCGCCCGCCACGCCCCCGATGCTCATCAACAGGGCGATCGTCCCGATGGCCGCCAGCACGCTCAGCGCGGGACGGCGACGGATGCTCCCCAGACGTCCGGATGCGGTGGTCGCTACGGTTGGGCCCCCGTCGAGTAGACGGGAACTGTACGCCACCCGGATGTGTCCGGTAGCGCGGACGCCACGGACGGGCTGAGTAGATGGCGAACTTTTCTTCCCGGGGCGTGTCGATTCGGCCTTGCTCGTTCGATGTATAGGTGGAAGCACGCACCCGATGGGAGCGACCACGATGCGAGTGATGGTGCTGATCAAGGCTACGGAGCGGAGTGAGGCCGGCGAGATGCCCAGTCAGGAGCTGCTCGAGCAGATGACGGCTTACAACGAGGAGCTGGCGAGGGCGGGGGTGATGCTTGCCGGTGAGGGCCTTCACCCGAGCTCGAGGGGCGTGCGTGTCGCTTTCTCCGGGAGCGAGCGCAAGGTGATCGAGGGCCCGTTCGCGGAGACCAAGGCACTCGTCGGGGGCTACTGGCTGTGGCAGGTGAAGTCGATGGACGAGGCGATCGAGTGGGTGAGGCGGATCCCGAACCCCGAGGGCGAGCACTCCGAGGTGGAGATCCGTCCGGTGTTCGAGCCCGACGACTTCGGCGACGAGTTCACCCCGGAGCTGCGTGAGAGGGAGCGGCAGCTGGAGCAGCAGCTGCGCGCGCAGGACGACGCCGGCCCGTAGGCGTGACCGTGGCGAGCGCTGACGTCAAGCGCACCGTCGAGGCCGTCTGGCGGATCGAGTCCGCGTGGATGATCGCGGGCGTCGCCCGCCTGGGGCACGACGTCGGCCCGGCAACCCTCGAGGAGTTGAGGGAAGCTGAAACCTCGGCGCTGCGCATCCAGCTGTCCCTGGATTCCGATGGCGAGATCGCCGAGCTGCGGCTGGGTGATCGTCTCCCACAGGACGTGGCCGACGATCTGCGGTTCGATCCGTGGCACACCGGCCAGGCGCTGCGGCCGGTGGGCGTGCTCAACCGTCTGCGCCGGCCCGCTTACCGGGCGAGCCAGTCGGGCCGTGACGCTCCCAGTGCCGGCGCCCGCGATCGGCTCGGCGTCGTCACCGGCTCGGATGCTTCGCCTGCCGCGAACGCAAGCAACTGATCACGGGCCGGGTGAGCCAGGCCGCGCCATCTGCAGTAGCACGGACAGTGCCAGCAGCGGCAGCTGTCGGAGCCGCGTCGAGTGACAGTGCCACGGCGACCAGACAGACTGCTCGCCCAACCCCGCTCCCGCCACGCGGCGATCTCCACCCCGATGGCCGCGAGTCGGCGGTCAGCGCGGCGTCGATGTCGCCGGCCTCGTCCGCGCCTCCAGCCGGCAGGAGGTGGACGAGGACGTCGTCAGCACCACGATGGTGTGGGAGTTGAGGCGGCGGATCTCGGCGGCGACCTCGTCCACCAGCGCCGACTGGGCGGTGAGTAGGACGGACGCGCCCAGCGACGCGGCCAGCGGCGCGTCCGACAGCGCGTCGGGGAAGTCCCCCGCCGTGGCCAACACCACCGTGTCGGCGGTTGGGAACCCGTCCTTGGACACCTCGATTGCGGTGGCGATCCGTTTGGCTCCGGCGTGACGGGCGACCTCGTCGTGCCCGGCGCGACCGCTGGCTTCGTCCAGACGGAACCGCAGATGGTGGGGGCGCCTGGACGTTGAGATCGCCACCAGATCGCCCTGGACGGTGACGGTTCACGTCACCGTCCACGACGGCGCCGTTGGACGACTGGGTCTGGAACAGGGCGGTGCCGGCCAGGTTGGGCCGGCTGATCGCCTCGCCGGTGGGATGCCCGTGACTGTTGGCGCCTACCGAGATGATGGCGGCCTGGGCCGAGGGTGTGGAGGTGTAGGTGGTGTTGGACGAGAAGCGTGACGCGTGGTGAAGAGCGAACAAACTATGACGTCTCACCCTTCCGTGCTCACCCTGCGAAGGGGTCCTGCTCGCTGAGCCGCAGCAGCTCCGTGAGAGCGGATGGCAGGGCGGGCTGGGTGTCGTCGTCGGCGAGCCGGTAGAAGTTCAAGCGGCCTCTCGGCGTCGTTGCACGAGTCCCGCGGTGCGCAGCAGGCGCAACGCGTAGGAGGCGGCGTTATCGTTTACGCCCGCGGCGAGTGCTGCGTCGTCGACGAACGTCTCCGCCGTCAGGAGTCCGATGCTGCCGGGCTTCGCCTGCAACCGCCGGCGCCGACCACGACGTCGGCCCACCGGACTGCGATCCTCACAAGATGGCCACCACTAGCAGCGTTCCCAGCACGCCCACGATGACGCCGGTCCAGAAGGGAACCCCGAGGATGAAACCCAGCACACTCCAACCTTTCGCGGGTGTCCTCGATTGTACACCGGCCGCCCACCCCGTCAGACAACCCGGGACATGCGCGATCCTGGAAGACGGCGAGTGCCTCGGTCGCCGGGCACGGACTACGAGGCGTCGCCGGATGTCCCTACGCGGAGACGGATGCCTGTACGGACGTCCGTGCGGAGCCTCGTGCTCGGGACCCAGCATGGCGGCCGTCGCGACCGGAGGATGATCGTGGGGGATGCAGGGCACGGTCATCCCTTCGATCCGGAGAGCGTAGAGCGGGCACGTTCGGCGCGACTTTCGTCCGCGGAGGTCGACCGCCTGGCTGAGGTGCTGTCGATCGTGGGCGAGCCCGTGCGTGCTCGGATCATCACCGCACTGCTCGCCGTGGAGGAGTTGTGCGTCGGGGACGTCGCACTAGCGGCAGATGTATCGGAGGATGCGGCGTCGTACGCGCTGAGGGTGCTGCGCACGGCCGGGCTCGTCCAGCGCCGCCGGCAAGGCAGACTGAACTTCTACCGTTTGGCGGACGACGACACCCAGCCCGCTCTGCGATCAGCTCTGGCTGAGTTGCGACGGCTGGCTGCGGCGACGCCACCCCCTGCCGGGTGACTCGGCATCTGGTCTTCGTCGACCTCAGGACGCAGACGGCCAGTTCTCGTGGGAATTTTTGGACGCGTGTCTTCGCCGGCGTGCGCTCGGTGCCCGGGGACTCAGTCCGTGCGCGCCTCAACGGCTTGCGACCATGGCCAGGTCGAGCCGGTCGCGAACGCCAGCAGACGCGCGCGGTGCCCGGCGAGCTCGTCGAGGCGTGCAGCGAAGCGATCGTCGTCCATTACCGGGAGCCCGATCTGCCGCAGAGGGGTCAGGTCGGGCGGTGGCGGTGTCTGCGAGGCAGGCTCGTGGAAGGTTGATCCGACCACCGCCAGCAGGTCTCTCACGGCGGTACGGGCAGCGCCGAGCGCTGCGGGATGTGGCCGGATCGTGACGTCGACGGCTTCGGTGATGATGGTGAGCGCCTCGTCCAGTGCGGCGATGCTGACGGCGAACTCCTGAGCCCGCGACCGGCTGTGGTAGAAGTGCAGGATCGGGTAGCTGAGGTGGCGTTGCGTCGTGAGCGCGATCTGCTGCGAGAGCGTGAACAGCGGCTGATCCAGGAACCGCAGGCTGGCTCCGTCCCAAGCGCTGGCGACGATGGCCTGGGCGTCGGTCCCTAGTGCCGAGATGGTGCTGGCCTGCTGCCGGCGTTCGGTCACGGCGGTGACGACCGGGACCAGGTAGGTGATCGCCAGCGTCGTCAGACCAAGCCCGTTCACCAACGCCAGCGATGTGGCGAGCTGCCACGGCGCGCCGTGCGGCACGTAGTCGCCCAACCCCAGAGTGAACAGCGAATACGCCGCGAAGTAGGTGCGTGCCCACCAGTCGGCCGGCTGGCCCGTCGCCGTGGACACGACCGCGCTGACGTCCGAGGAGAAGACCAGCGTCCAGCCCATCCACAGCAGGAACAGCCAGGTGGCCACGGTGGATACGACGATGACCGGGCCCATGAGCACCAGGAGCGGCGAACGAGGTCCCGACGCGATCCGCCGACCCACCCGCCAGATGCCGCCACCAATCTTCGAGGTGATCGGTCCGGCTGCGGTCGACGCCGCCAGGGTCGTCGACAGGGCGTCCAAGACCGCTAGGGCGACGATCAGTGTTCCGACGGACAGCATCCATATCTGCATCACCCGTGCCGTGTGTCGTCGGCGACCTCACCGCCTGCGGCGGAGAGTGGCGCTGGTCGCCGATGCTCCTCGGGTATGACGACGTTCAGCGCCAGCCCTCGGTGACCGAATCCGGCGAGACGGCGTCCACGCTGGTGGTTTCCATCTCCTGACCGTCGCGGCGGCGGACGACACGCAGCCTGAGGCCTTTCTCCAGGTCGGTCTCGAGAAGGTGACGCACGATGAGGGTGGTCGCGTGGGGCTCAAGCAGACGAACGCCACCGCGACCGTCGACCAGTCCGTAACCGCTCTGGATGCAGTGGCCCATCAGACCACAGCTCGTGGGGTGGTTCGCGGCTCGGCCGGCGAGCTCCTCCGCGGGGGCCTTGCGGATGCAGGCGATGTCCATCACGTAGCCCTCGATGGTCTCCTCCTCGACGGGCCGCCCGGTACTGGACACCGCCGCCTCGTCCGAGGTCGACCGTGCGTGCTTGCGGTCGCCAGACTCGGCCCCCGACTCTGCAGATGCCGGTTGGCCGGTAGCCGGCGCAAGACCTGGTTGGGGATCGTCCGGTGATGGTCCGCCGTGCCCTGATTGCATTGGCCGCCTCAGACGCGTTGCCTCCACGATGCTGTCTGCATGCATGATGCTGTCTGCATGCTCGGCACGCGGCCATCGAATACGGACATCCGTACGTACCTACGGATATTCCTCAGCGGCCATAGTAGAAGCTCCGTCGGCCACCGAAGAGAGGATCCCGTGTGAGTCACCACGTTGATGAGATGCTCGGCACCCACCCCAGTTCGGCCACGATCGACCGCGACGTGCTGGTCGAAGCGATCGATTCGCTCACATCCTGCGCCGACACCTGCACTGCCTGCGCGGACGCCTGCCTCGCCGAAGATCAGGTCAGCGCGCTGCGGCGCTGTATCCGCCTCAACCTGGACTGCGCTGACGCGTGCCGGACGACAGCAACAATGCTGCTACGTCAAACCGATCCGGACCGCGACGTCGTTCGGGCCGCGGTCGAGGCGTGCGCGCAGGCCTGCCGCTCGTGCGGTGGGGAGTGCGAGCGGCACGCGGAGAAGCATGAGCACTGCCGCGTGTGCGCGGACGCCTGCCGCCGGTGCGCGGACGCCTGCGAACGAGTCCTGCAGGCGCTCGCCGCCTGACAGGCAGGATGCGCGCGTCACGCGTTGACGTGACCCGCGGCGCGAGGAAGACAGCTGCGTGCTCACCGCATTCGTAGGCGCCGTCACGGTGGCGGCGTCCGCCGTGGTGGTGCTGTCTGCGGCCAGCACCGTGCGGACAACGCTGGACCCGACGCTGGCCCACTGGTCGTCGACGTTGCCGGTGCTCGGGGGGCCTCATCCGCCCACACACGCCTGGAACCGGTTCCACGCCCGTTACTACCCGATGACGCTGGTCCTGATCGCCTTCGAGATGGAGATGATGTTCATGTACCCGTGGGCGGTCGTCTTCGTCGAGGAGGGCGCCAAGGCACTGGTCGAGATGGGCGTGTTCCTCGCGGTGCTGTCGCTGGGGGTGCTCTACGCCTGGCGGGAAGGCGCGTTCCGGTGGCAGTGAGCGTCGGGCCGCGCCTGGGGGCGCGGGCGCCGGTCCCGGTGCTGGTGACCGCCGGGGCCAGGGCGAGGGACGCCTTGCTCGGGCTTCGCGCTGCCGATGGCGTCGACCCGGTCCACTCGCCGCGGCACGCGACGGTGCTGCTGGTCGGTGGTGCGATCCCCGGCGAGCTGTTCGAGGCGGTCGCGCACGTCCACGATCAGCTGCCCGAGCCGCGATCGGTGGTGTGGTGGGGCGGAGACGACTCCGGCGCGCTCGGGATCGACGGGGCGGTCATCGTGGCACCCGACGGCGACGTCGTGGGGACGATCCGACGGGTTCACGCTGAGCTCGTGATCGGCGAGCGGCCGTCCACCGCGCCCGTGGGCCCCGCCGTCAATCCCGTCGAGTGGCGCGGGGTGGGACCCCACGGGCACGGCGGTGAGGGGATGATGGGCGGCCAGCCCTACGGACGGGGGATGGCGATGACCGGCCCCGATCTGCGCGACGGTCTGCAACTCGACCGTGTCTCGCTGCAGGTCGGCCCGGCGCTGCCGGGGTTCCCGCCCGGTCTGGCTCTGCATGTCGAGCTCCAGGGTGACGTGATCCAGCAGGCCCGACTCGCCGCGAATCCCTTCGAGTCTGGGGAACGGGTCGGCTCGCCCCTCCGGTCGGTCGGTGACGTGTTCGACGCCGCGCGCCGACGCCCGATCCGCGTCGCCGAGGTCGAGCTGGCCCGTGCGCGGTACCACCTGCTGCGGTTGGCCGAGGCGCTGCATCTGCACGGGCTGGCCTCGGGCGGCCGTCGGGTGGCGCGCTTGGCGGTGCAGCTGCAGCC
This sequence comes from Actinomycetota bacterium, assembly GCA_019347675.1. NCBI lineage: Bacteria > Bacillati > Actinomycetota > Actinomycetota bacterium. The sequence goes on from JAHWKW010000009.1 coordinate 108,010, forward strand.
CTCTGACCTGCGGCGGATCGCACGGCTGCGACGCTGGTTGGAGCGGGGCGTTGCCTTGTGGGGGGCCACCGCCGGGGTCGGGGTGCTGGAGGCTGGCACCGTGGAGGATCTCGGGGTCGGAGGCGTCGTGGCGCGCGCCGCCGGGGTCCCGGTCGACGCCCGCGCCGGGGATCGCACGTACCGGGCGCTCGGCTTCCAGATGATCACCCGCCAGCGCGGTGATGCCCGGGCGCGGTGGCTGCAGCGCATCGATGAGGCGGTCCAGGCGGTGCAGCTCGTTACCGCCGCTGGCGACGCGATGGTCGGCCCCGACCACGGCGTGGAGGATCCTCGCGCCGGCACCGGTGTCCTGCTGCGACAGCTGCCGCAGTGGCTGTCGGGGCTCGAATGGGGAGATGCGGTCACCACGATCGCCAGCCTCGACCTCGACCTGGAAGCGGCCGCCGGCCTCCCACCGACCTCGTCACCGGCGCAGGGCTGATGGAGGACGTCACGGCCGCGGGCCCGCTGCTGTCCGTGCTTCTCGTCGGCGGGGTGCTGGCCGCTGGGGTGCTCACGCTCACGCTCCTGGACGCCGCGCTGAGCGCCGCGATCGCCGGTGGCGGGTGGTGGCGTTCCGTGGCCGGCGAGACGTTCGGACGGGCCGCGCTCGTGTGGCAGCAGCGCGGCACCATCACGGAACGTCCGGACGTGACCCTGTGGCTGCTGGCGCCCGGGTTCTACGGTGCGTGCGCCGCGGCCGCGGTCGCGGTCGTGCCCGTCGCCGAGGGGATCGCCGCGGCCGACGTGCGCACCGGCATCGTCGTGTTCGGAGCGGTGGAGGTCCTCACGATGGTCGCGGTGTACGTGCACGGGTGGTCGGCCAACTCCTACCTGTCGCTGATCGGCGGCTACCGCTTCCTCGCGGTGGTGTTCAGCACCCTGCTGATCAGCATGTTCGTCCTGATCGGGGCGGCCCTGCCGGCGGAGTCGCTGTCGTTCGGGGCGATCGTCGACTCGCAGGCAACGTTGTGGAACGTGGTCCGCCAGCCGCTGGGGTTGCCGTTGTGGCTCGCGGTCGGCCTGGCTACGGCCTTCTGGGGGCCTTTCCAGCTCGCGGACGCCGCCGACCTCGCCGGTGGCACCTCCGCGGAGACCTCCGGTCCCCACCGCCTCGCCTGGGCGGCGGCTCGCCGCGCCATGCTGGTCGCCTACGCCGTGGCGGGCGCCGCTGTGTTCCTCGGTGGCCACCACGGTCCTTGGCTGCCGGGCTGGCTGTGGATGGCCCTCAAGAGCATCGCCGTGCTGACACTGCTGCTGGCGTCGGGCCACCTCGCGGGGCGGTGGCGCGCCGAGCGGGTTGTGACCGTCGCGTGGACCGTGCTGCTTCCCGCGTCGTTCGTGCACCTGGTCGAGGCCGGCTCGGTCGCGCTGCTGGCCAGCGGCGGCTGATGGGTGCCGACATCGCCTTCTGGGTGTTCGCCGCTGCCGCCGTGTGGTTCGGCTGGCGGGTGTTCCGGACCGACTCGATGGTCCGGGCGTCGTTCGCGCTGCTGGCCTCCCTGCTGAACGCCGGGGCGATCATGGTGCTGCTCGCCGGCGAGTACCTGGGCATGGCGGTGTGGTTCATGATGACGGTCGAGATGACCGTCATGGCGATCTTCATGGTCGCGTTCATGATGAACCCGGCCGGCCTCAACCCGATGCAGATGGTCCACCAGCACCGCACCGCGATCGCCGCCGGCGCCAGCGTCTTCGCGGTCCTGACCGTGGCGATGGTGACCGCCGACCTGCCCGACCGGCCGGTGAGGGATGCGGCCGGGGCGATCCGCGCGCTGGGTCACGAGGTGATGGGCTCCTCGATGCTGGTGATGCAGACCGTCGGGGTGACGCTGCTGGCGACCATGATCGGCGCCACCGTCCTCACGTCCGCCCGGGGCCGCTACGGCCCCTCCGACGAGGGTTCCCTGCCGCCGTCGTTGGACCCCGACGCCCCGCCGGACGCTCCGGTGCTGCCGACCGGGCACGCGCCAGGATCCGTCGCCGGCGGTGGGCATGGCGGCCACGGAGGCGACGGAGGCGACGGCGGTCACGGCGGTCACGGTGGTCACGGCGGTCACGGCGGGCACGGCGGGCACGACGGTCACGACGGTCACGACGGTCACGGGGGTCACGGATGACGTTGACCACCGTGCTGATCGTCGCTGCGGCGCTGGTCGGGATCGGTCTCTACGGGGCCTTGTCGCAGCAGTCGTTCGTGATGATCATGATGGGCTACGAGTTGATCATCAACGGGGTGATGCTGGCTGGTGTGGGCGGGTGGGCGCTCGCCGCCGGTGGTGAACCCAAAGGGCAGGTGCTGGTCATCGTCGCCATGCTGGTCATGGCGATCGAGGCGGCGATCGGGTTCGCCGTGGTCGTGAACGTCTACCGGGCACGGCAGGCCGACACCACCGAGGCCGTCCAGACGATGCAACGATGACGCTGGCATGGCTGGTCGTGCTCCCGCTGGTCGCCGGCGCGGCGATCTGGGGGTTGGGCCCCCGCGAGGGCCGCCGGGCCAGGATCGTGTTGGCCGTCGCGTCCGCCGCTGCCCTGATCGCCACGTGCGCGTTGGCGGTCGTCGCGGGCGCCACGGCTGCCTCGACCAGCTGGGCGTGGGGTGCCGGGCTGCGGCTCGGGCTCGAGGTCCCGCCGCTGGCTGCTGCCGTCGCGATCACCGTCCCTGGCGTGGCGCTGGCCACGGTCGTCTACGCGGCCGCGCACGAGGCTGCCTGCGGGCTCGCCCGCCAGCTCGGGCTGCTCGTGGTGTTCACCGGGGCCATGGAGCTGGTGGTGGTCGCTGCCGACCTGCTGACGGTTCTGATCGGATGGGAGCTGGTCGCGGCGGTCTCGTGGGCGCTGATCGGACACCAGTGGCGGGACCCGACCCGTCCGGCACGGGCCGCGCACGCGTTCAACGTCACCCGCGCCGGAGCGCTGGGGTTGTTCGTCGCCGCGGGCGCCGCCTTCGCGGCGACCGGAGGACTGACCTACACCGACCTCGCCGCCGTCGACGGCCCGGCGTTGCATCTGGTCGCCGCAGGGGTGGTCGTGGCTGCGGTGACCAAGTCGGCGCAGCTGCCGTTCTCCCCGTGGCTGTTCTCCGCCATGGCCGGTCCCACCCCGGTGTCGGCGCTGCTGCACTCGGCCACCATGGTCGCCGCCGGCGCGTACCTGCTCGTGCGCCTGCAGCCGGTGCTGGGACCGGTCGGCTGGTTCGGGCCGGTCACGCTCACGATCGGGCTGCTCACCGCCCTGGCCGGCGGCGTCGTCGCGGTCGTGCAACACCGCGCCAAGCATCTGCTCGCCGCCTCGACGTCGGCCCAGTACGGGCTGATGCTGGTCGCCGTCGGCGCCGGCTACCCCGTCGTCGCCACCGCACACCTGGTGGCGCACGCCGCCTTCAAGGCGCTGCTGTTCCTGGCCGCCGGGGTGGCGATCTCGGCCGTCGGCAGCGAGGTCCTGGGTCGAATGCGGCTGGGGTCACACCGGCCGGCCACCGCGGTGCTCGCCGCGGCCGGCAGCCTGGCGTTGGCCGCCGTCCCCCCGCTCGGAGCCGCCTGGAGCAAGGAGCAGATCGTGGCCGCCGCGACGGCTGCGCACCTGCTGGCGGGGATCGTGGCGATCGTCGCCGGCGGCCTGTCTGCGCTGTACATCACCCGCTTCCAGCTGCTGGCGTTCGGTCCGAGGCGCCACGACGACACCTCGCCACGCGACCGGAGAACTCGGCCCGGTCGGGTGGAGCTGGGCGCGATGGCCGGCCTGGCGCTGGCCACGATCGGGTTGAGCGCGCTGTGGCTGCCGCCGGTCGAGCACATGCTGCGCCGGATCGGGCAGCTGCCGTCGAGCGAGCCGTGGGAGCTCGTCGCGTCGCTGAGCGTCGTGGCGGCGGCCGCGTACGCGGCGGTGCTGGGTGACCGCGCCGGCTGGTTGGCGTCGCTGGGCACGACCGGGGCATCCCGCCGAGTGGGCCAGTGGCTCGGGTTGTCCGAGCTGTCGCGCCGGGCGATCGCCGACCCCGTCCTGCAGTTGGCGGCGGGAACGAGGCGGTTCGACGACCGCGTGGTCGACGCCGGCGTGCGCGGGGTCGCACGGCTGGCTTCGGCCACCGCGACGCGCGCCGGCGACGCGGACGTCCGGGTCGTGGATGCCGGCGTGCGCGGCGTCGCCGCGCTGACGCGGGTTGTGGCCGAACGGTGGACCCGGCTGACAGAGCTCGGTGTCGACGGTGCCGTGCGCGGCGTCGCCGGCGGGTTCTCGTGGAGCGCCCGGGATCTGCGCCGCCTTCAGACAGGCGCGGCCCACCACTACCTCACGATCGTCACCGTGGGCGCGGCCCTGGCCGTGGCCGTCGCCGCCCTCTGGAGGTAGCCGTGCTGACTGCCGCCATCCTCGTCCCGCTCGCCGGCGCCGTCGCGCTGCTGGTGCCGCGCTGGTCCCAACGCTCGGCGCGGCTCTTCGCGGTCGCGGTCGCAGCCGTCCCGCTGTTGCTGCTGGTGGCGGCGTGGTTGCGGTTCGACATCGGCAGCGACGCGCTGTTCCAGCTCGTCGAGGAGGTCGAGTGGATCCCCACGCTGGGGGTCGCCTACCGCGTCGGGGTGGACGGCATCGCGCTCGCCGTCGCGGCAACCTCGGCGCTGCTGTTCACCGCAGCTGTGGCCTACCCGGTCGATACCCAAGGTCGTCCGCGCGGCTACTACGCGTGGCTGCTGTTCCTCGAGGCGGTCTCCCTCGGGCTGTTCCTGTCCCTCGACCTGCTGGTCTTCTACGTCTTCTTCGACCTGTCGCTGGTCGGGATGTACTTCCTGATCGCCCGCTGGGGCCATGAAGGCGCACGGGCTGCGGCGCTGAAGTTCTTCCTCTACACCCTGGCCGGATCGCTGGTCATGCTGCTCGCGATCCTGGGATTGGTGCTCGCCACCGACCCGATCACCTTCTCGATGCCGGAGCTGATCGCTCGCCAGCCACTTGCCGGCCAGGGGACCCGCGCCGGGATGGTCCTCCTCGGGCTGTTGTTCGGATTGGGGGTCAAGACCCCGGTTGTGCCGCTGCACACCTGGCTGCCCCCCGCCCACGTCGACGCCCCGGCGCCCGCATCGGCCATCCTGGCAGGAGTGCTGCTGAAGATGGGCACGTTCGGGATGATCCGCATCCCGTTCTCCATGATGCGCGACACGTTCAGCCGGTACGCGTTGGCGCTGGCGATCGTCGCGGTGGTCAGCATCGTCTACGGCGCGCTCGTCGCGCTCGGCCAGGAGCACCTCAAGCGGCGCATCGCATACACGTCGGTCAACCACATGGGCTACACGGTGCTCGGCATCGCCGCCGCCGGGGGGCTGCTGTCGGGCAGCGAGCAGGCCCGCCAGCTTGCGCTCACCGGCGCGACCGTCGAGATGGTCGCCCACGGGCTGATCACCGGCGCGCTGTTCCTGATCACCGGGTCGTTCTGGCAGCGCGGCGGCACGTTCGACCTCGACGCCTATGGTGGTCTGGCCGGCCGCACCCGTGGGCTGACCGGCGCCACGGTGCTGGCCGCGTTCGCCAGCCTCGGCCTGCCCGGGCTGGCCGGTTTCGTCGCCGAGTTCCAGATCTTCGTCGGGACCTTCGCCGTATACCCCGTCCTGGCCGGCATCGGGCTGCTCGGCGTGCTGATCACCGCTGCGCTGTTCCTGCAGATGCTCCAGCGGCTGTTCTTCGGCGACCTCCCCGAACGCTGGTCGGCGTTCCCTGACCTGCGGCCGTCCGAGGCCGCGACCCTCGGCGTGATGCTGGCCTTCGTGGTCGCGATCGGCGTCTACCCCCGCTGGCTGCTCGACGTCGTCCACGCCGCCAGCGGCGTGCTGATCGGCAGCTGACCGTGCCGATCGGTGACCTGGCCCCCCAGATCACCCTGCTCGTCGGCGCAGCAGCGGCTGTCATCGTCTCTCTGTTCACCGGCCATCACCGCCAGTGGCTGGCAGCGCCGCTGGCGCTGGCCGCCCTCACCGTCGCCGCGGCGGCGCAGCTGGCGGTGCGGCGCGACTCGGACGTCCTGACATTCGACGGGCAGTGGGCCCTCGACGGCCTCACCACCTGGGGTGCCGTCATCATCGTCGTGACCACGGCCCTCACCGTGGGTCTGTCACCACGCTGGATGCGCACCGACCGCCGCCACGGCGAGTACTACGCCATGCTGCTGCTCGCAGCGCTCGGCGCGCAGGTCATGGCGGGGGCCGCCGACGTGATGGAGCTCGTCGTCGGGATCCTGCTGTCGTCGGTCACCGGGTACGTGCTGGCCTCCTACCACCGGCGTTCTCCGCTGTCGGCCGAAGCGGGCGTCAAGTTCTTCTTGATCGGCGGGCTGACCAACTCGCTCCTGCTGGTCGGGGCCGTGCTGCTGTTCACGCTCAGCGGCACCACCCTCTACCGCGACATCGCCGCCCCGGTCGCGACCCCCGACGCGAGCCTGCTGGTCATCGCCGTCGCCCTGATCGTGATCGGGATCGCGTTCGAGCTCGGCGCCGTCCCCGCCCACGCCTGGGTCCCAGACGTCTCCCAGGGCGCCCCCGCCCCCGCCGCCGCGTTCCTCACCGTCGCGCCGAAGATCGGTGCGCTGATCGCGCTCGCCCGGCTCGTGCAGGTCCTGCCCTCAGACGGTGTCGGCTGGCGCCCGCTGGTGGCCGTCGTCGCCGCCGCGACGATGACGCTCGGCAACCTCGCCGCGTTCTGGCAGGACGACGTCCGCCGGCTCCTCGGCTGGTCGAGCGTGTCCCAGTCCGGCTACGGGATCATGGCAGCCGTCGCCGTCGGCGCCTCCCCACATGCGACGCCGGCGCTGCTGACCTTCGCCCTCGCCTACGCGCTGGCGAACCTCGCCGCCTTCGGGGTGGTCGTCGCCCTCCGCGGGCGCACCGACATCAGCGACTACACCGGCCTGGCGCGTTCGTGCCCGTGGCTGACCGCTGCGCTCACCCTGGCCATGCTGTCGCTCGTCGGCATCCCGCCCCTGATCGGCTTCACCGCCAAGCTGCAGCTGTTCACCGCCACGATCGACGCCGGCTACGGCTGGCTCGCCGTTCTCGCCGTCGTCAACACCGTCGCATCCCTCTTCTACTACCTGCGGGTCATCGGCCCCGCCTACCTCGGGGAGCGCGGCGAACGCCCGGTCACGCTGGGGCCGTGGTCGGCTGCCACCGTGGCCGCTGCCACGATCGGCCTCGTGGCGACCGGCGTGCTCGCCGGCCCGACCGTCGGCGCCTTCACCGGCGGTTGACGCGCCGCACGAACGGCGTCGATGGTCGTCCGCGCTCCACCACGTCTGTCGCGGTCGCGGCATCACCGCCCAGTGCGCCGACCACGTAGGGTGGGTCCCCCGGGTTCCGGAGGGCCGTCGTTGCGCCGCTCACTTGTCGCCATCCTCGCCGTGCTGGCCGCTGCGCTCGTCGCCGGCTGCCGCCCCGCCCCGCCCGAGGATCCCTTCGGGGCGCAGGGGCCCGAGGGCATCGAACCGACCGCTGGCGACCCGGCGCAGACCCCGGACGTGGACGTCACGGTGCGCGTCATCGAGCCCGCCCGGTTCGAACCCCGGGAGACCACCGCCGGGGCGGGCCAGGTGACGATCCGACTGGAGAACAACACCGGCGACGAGCACACCTTCACGATCGAGGGGTTCGAGGAGCAGTTGGACCTGCGCGCTGCGCCCGGTGAGGCGGCGCAGGGCACCGTCGCACTGACGCCCGGCGAGTACACCTACTACTGCCATCTGTCCGGCCACCGTCAGGCGGGCGAGGACGGGGTCCTGGTGGTCGAGGAATAGGTCAGCGGAAGGCTTCCAACGGCGCGAGCGAGCGCCGCTCGTGCAGGCGCTGCACCGCCTCGGCCAGGCGCCCCGCGACGCCGACGACCTCCGCGGACGCCAGCCGACCCGGCGGGACGGTGTCGGTGACGATCAGGCGGTCCACCTGTAGCTCGCCGAACCTCTGCGGAGCGTCGCCAACGAACAGACCGTGGGTGGCGGCGACCGTGAGGGGCCGCTGTGCGCCCGCGTCGATCAGTGCGCGCGCCGCCGCCTCGATCGTGCCTCCCGTGCTGATCATGTCGTCGACGATCACGGGCGCCTGACCACGGACGTCGCCGACCACTTGATCGGCCCGGACGGTGTCGCCGGACACCCGGGTCTTGCGCACCACCGCGACGGGGCGGTCCAGGTGGCCGGCGTACTCCTCGGCGAGCTCCACCGCGCCGAGGTCGGGCGCCACGACCACCGCGTTGTCGGGGAGGTCGCGGGCCACGGCGTCGGCCAGCACGGGCACCGCGGTCACGGGCTCGGTCGGCAACCCGACGATCGCCTCCAGGTCGGGGCTGTGGGGATCGACCACCACGACGCGTTCGAGGTCGACCGACGCCAGGAGGTGGCCGATCACCCGGACGCTGACCGGCTGTCCTGCTTCGCCTCTACGGTCCTGACGGGCGTAGCCGAAGTAGGGGATCACGGCGCTGATCCGATCGGCTCCGGCGCGGCGGCAGGCATCGACCAGGAGGAACAGCTCGAGTAGGTGCCGGTCCACCGGAGGACTCGTGGGCTGCACGATGTAGCAGTCGCCCCCGGCCACGTCGGGGTCCACCGCGACGTCCAACTCGCCGTCGGGGAACCGGTCCACCCGGCAACCGGTGGGTTCCAGCCCGAGCGTGGCCGCGATGTCGTGGGCCAGCGGGGCATTGGCGTTGCCGGCCAAGATCCTCAGCATCCTCGCACTCCGTCACGTCGCGGAGTTGCGAGCATGCCTCGTCACCCGCCAGGCCTGCACCACCAGGAGCGGGATCGGTGCGAGGAGCGCCGCAACCAACCACGCGGCGGGCGGGAGCACGGTCAGCCCGAGCAGGTTGCGCAACGTCGGCACGCCGAGCGCCGCGGCCTCCAACGCGATGGTCGCCGCCAGCGCCGCCCACAGCCACACGTTCCGCCCCGCACCCGCGAAGCCCAGACCGTGCTCGCTGCGTGCGTTGAACACCGCCAGCACCTGAGCGGCGGTCAACGTCACGAACGTCAGTGTCTGTGCGCCGGCCACGTCCAGCCGCAGACCCCGCAGTCCCACGGCGTACCCGGCCAGACCGACCGCAGCGACCAGCAGCCCGTGGGCCACGAGCCTGCGGACGACGTCACGCGTCATCACCGGCTCGCCAGGCGGCCGCGGCGGCTGCTGCATCACCTCCGCACCGCGCGGCTCGAGGGCCAGCGCGAACGACGGGAAAACGTCGATGATGAGGTTGTTCCACAGGATCATCAGGCCCACGAGCGGCGGATCGAGGCCGGCCAGCAGGGCGGCGGACACGACGGTGACCTCGGCCACGTGCCACGAGAACAGGAACTGGCCGAAGCGTCGGATGTTGCTGAAGATCCTCCGCCCCTCCTCCACGGCCGACTCGATCGTGTTGAAGTCGTCGTCGGTCAACACCATGTCGGACGCCTCGTGAGCGACGTCGGTCCCCGACCCCATCGACACCCCGACGTCGGCCTGACTCAGCGCCGGAGCGTCGTTGACGCCGTCCCCGGTGACCGCCACGACCTCGCCCCGCTCCTGCAGCGCCCGGATGATGCGCAGCTTGTGTTCGGCGTCGACCCGGGCGAAGACATCCACCTCGCCGACGAGCGCGACCAGGCTGTGGTCGTCGGTGTCGTCGAGGTCCGGCCCGGTGATCACCTCGTGGTCGGCCAGGTGCAGCTGGTCGGCGAGCGCGCGCGCCATCGCAGGCTGGTCGCCGGTGATCATCACGACGCGGATGCCGGCACGGTGGAAGACCTTCACCGTCTCGACCGCAGCGTCGCGGGGCGGGTCGCGCAGACCGACCACACCGAGCACGTCGAGGCCTTCGAACAGCGCGTTGTCGGGAGCGTCCCCGTCGGGAGCACCGCGGCGGGCGAACGCCAGCGTCCGCATCGCGTCCTCCGCCATGCGCTGGGCGGCGTCGGCGAGCTGGCGGTGCTGAGCAGGATCGAGGATGGCCTCCGGGGCGCCCTTGACGTGCACCGTCCCGTCGTTGACGGTCGCCATCCGCATCGTCTCGGAGTCGAACGGGACCTCGCGCTGGCGCGGCCGGTCGTCGCGCAGACGGCGCCAGTCGAGGTCCGCCGAGGTCGCGCCGGCCAGCAGCGCCACTTCGGTGGGGTCACCAACCGGATCCCCGTCGGGATCGATGTCGGCGTCGTTGCAGAGCACCGCCGTCTCCCACAGCCGCCGTGCCTCGGCGTCGTCGGCCGTGATGACCTCCGCGACGTCCATCCGGTTGACCGTCAACGTCCCGGTCTTGTCGGAGCACACCACGGTGGTGGACCCCAGCGTCTCGACTGCCGGCAGGTTGCGGACCAGCGCGTGCCGGCGCGCCATCCGTCGCATCCCCACGGCAAGGGTGAGGGTCGCGACCGCTGGCAGGCCCTCGGGGACCACCGCGATGGCGAGTGCGATGGCGACCTCGGCGACCTCCGTGGGGGGACGCCCCCGCGCTATTCCGATCCCGGCCAGCGCGCCGGCCGCGATCACCACGATCAGCGCCAGGCGACGACTGAGCCGTGCCAGGCCCGCCTGCAGGGGAACGCGTGGCTGATCGGCGGCCTCGGCGAGCTCCGCGACCCGCCCCATGTGCGTCGCTCGGCCGGTCGCGACCACGACACCGCGCCCGCGCCCGGCCCGCGCGGTCGTGGCCATGAACAGCATGCAGGTGCGCTCAGCCAGCGGCGCGTCCGCGGCCACGGCGGCCACCCCCTTGGTGACCGGTTGCGACTCACCGGTGATCGCCGACTCGTCGACGGTGAGGTCCTCGGTTTCCAGGAGGCGGACGTCGGCCGGAACCCGCTCACCGGCCTCCACCGCGACGATGTCGCCAGGGACGAGCCCGCGCGCGTCGATCTCGTCGCGGCGGTCGTCGCGTTCCACCTCGGCGATCGTGCGCATCATCTTGCGCAACGACGCGATCGACCGCGCCGCCTGGTACTCGGTCAGGAACCCCACGACGGTGTTGGCCACCAGCACGACCCCGATCGCGGCGGCCTCCTCGACCTGGCCGACTGCCAGGCCGACGAGTCCCGCGGCGGCCAGCAGGACGACCACAGCGCTCTTGAGTTGGGCCCACAGGATCCGCCACCACTGCCGGGTCCGCCGGGGAGCGACGGTGTTGGGGCCTACCGCGGCGCGGCGGCGCTCGACCTCCTCAGAGTTCAGACCGCGTTCGGGATCGACGCTGAGCTCACCGGCGATCTCCTCGCCGTCCCGCGCGTGCGGTTCCGTCACGGACGGAACGGATCCCCCGGCGTCGGACATGGGCCGACGATACGCCCGGTGTTGCGGCCAGCCGTCGGGGCGCCGCTGTACCCCGGGACGGTCGCTCAGTCGTCTTCGTCCTCGTCCTCGTCCTTCTTCTCGTCCTTCTTCTCGCCCTCGTCTTGGTCCTTGCCCCGGTCCTTGCCCCGGTTCTTGCCTTCGCCACGGTCCTCGGCGCGGTCGTCGGCGCGGTCGTCGTCCTCGTCGGTCTCGGTGGGCGAGGGGGGCGGGGGCGGAGGCGGCGCCGGCTCCGGGAGCAGCGCCAGGTTCACCTCGACCTGTTCGGCCGCCGCCAGGATGTCGTCTGCCTTCTCGGCGCTGATGCGCCCGTCCGCCCGGGCCTCCTCGACGATGGCGCGGATCTCGGCCAACCCCTGCCGCGCCGCCGCCCGGTCCTGGGCGACAGCCGCCTGACGCACCTCGGCGACTCGCTGCTGGAGGTCCTGGGAGAGCGGTTCGGGGAGACCTCCGCCACCGCACCCGGTCACGACCACGGCGGCCGCGACGGCCACGGCAACCAAGCGTCCGGTCATCCGCTGACCTCCTGATCCAAGCGGTTGAGGGAGTCCTCGAGCGGCTGGGGCAGTTCCGCGGCCGGGGCGGTCGTGGCCGGCTCCTGCGGTTGCGGTCGGGTCTGGTCGGGCGGCAGCGCCCACAGCACCACCGCCACGGCGACGACGGCGATCACGGTCAGCACCAGGCCCGGCAGGACCCGACGGACGCGGCCGGGACGCTGCGGTGTGGTCGGCGAGGGCAGCTCGGTCGTTGTGTCACCGTCGCCAGGAGGGAGCGCGACCGTGTCCAGCGCCGCAGCGCTCGGCTCCTGTTCCAGCAGGCTGGCGACGTCCTCGGCGCTCGGCCGGGCCTGCGGATCACGGGCCGTGAGGCGGCGCAGCAGCTGCCGCCAGCCGTCGTCAAGTCGGTCCGGGATGGCCGGGTCGCGCGACAGCCGGGCGACGGCGGCCTCGGTGGGGGTCCCGCTGAACGCCTTCTCGCCGGTCAGCGCCTCGAGGAGGACGAGGCCGAGGGCGTAGACGTCGGCGGGCGGGCCGACGCCGCCGCCCCGGGCCTGCTCGGGCGCCAGGTAGGCGGCCGTGCCCATGGTGACGCCGGTGCTGGTGAAGCCGGTCACATCCGCCAGCCGGGCGATCCCGAAGTCGGCCAGGTGAGCGGAACCGTCCTCACCGATCAGGACGTTGCCCGGTTTGACGTCGCGGTGGACGACATCGCGGCGATGGGCGTACGCCAGCGCATCGGCGACATCGCGGCCGATGCGGCGCACCTGGTCGGGATCCAGCGGGCCGTCGCGGAGCTCGTCGGCCAGCGAGCGGCCCCCGACCAGCTGCATCACCAGGTACGGGGTGTCGCCGTGCTGGCCGGTCCCCAACATCCTGACGATCGCGTGGTGATCGAGCTGCGCGAGCACCTTCGATTCGGACGCGAAGCGACGCAGGTCGCGGGGTTCGGCGGTCCGCAGCACCTTGACCGCGACCCGCTCGTCGCGCTCGAGGTCCACGGCTTCGTAGACCCGACCCATCCCGCCACGGCCGAGCACCGACACGATCCTGTACCGGTCCGACAGGACCGTGTCCTCGGCGATCATGACGTGCCCTCGCGCGCGCTCATCGCCGCCAGCCTACGGACCGGAGTGTGAACAGCGCCTCGGCGTTAGCGCGGTGAGCGCAACGCGTCGCCGACCGCGAGCAGGACCTCGGCGGCGTGGTCCTCGTCCAGACCCGACCCGTCCGCTGTGAGGAGGCGGAAGGCGTCGATCGCTTCGTTCCCGACCGTGTCCACGGCCGCGACGACCTGCAGCCTGAGCTCCGCCAGCGCCGACGCGATGTCGAACAGCAGACCGACCCGGTCGGGGGCGCGGACCTCGAGGATGCTCTCGAAACCGGCCGGAGCGCGCCGGATCGCCACGTCGACTTCGAACGGCTCGCCGGCCGCCGGCGTGGCCTGCGCGGCGCGACGGACGCGGGCGGTCAACGCGAGACGGCCGACGGCGGCCTCAGCGAGATCGCCTTCGACCGCCACCCACCACGCCGCACTGGAACCGACCGGCCGGTACACCTGGAAGGTCTCCACCGCGACGCGGTCGTTGCGAATGAACGCCCGCGCGGATCGGACCGAGCCACCGTGGATGGCCAGGATCCCGGCGACGGTGGCGAGGATCTCGGGACGCTGCCGCGCCACCACGTCGAGGACGTCGACGGGCTCGTCGTCCGGTGGCGCACATGAGACCCGTGTCCGCAGCTCGTCTGGACTCAGCGGCCCAGCGCCCATGCCGGCGTGGCGTACCACCGCTCGGGCGGGGACCGACTCGACGTAGGAGGCCGGCAGTGCGGCGATGTGGGCCCGGACCGTCTCCGTGTCAACCCCCAGATCGCCCGCGAGCTCGAGGGCGTCGGTGACGGTGTGCTCGGCGTCACCGGCAGTCGGCGCGGACGTCAGTTCCACGGCGGCAGTCCTCCTTCACGCGGCCTCGGTCCGCGCGCTCACGCGGTCACGGGACGGTCGCCACCCGCCGCAGCATAGAGTCCCTCCGCAGTGAGATCGCTACGTTGCGTCACTGCCTGGGTTCCGCGACGTGTCGCGTCGACCAGCCACACGTCGCGGCCCTCGGCGCGGAGGCGCGACGCGGCGTGTGCCGCGCCGGCGCCGGTGAGCGCGACCGCCTTGGCCTCCGGGATGTCCGCTTCGGTCACATCGACCAACAGCGCTCCAGCCGGCGGCTCGGCCACCACCGGCACCGCGTCCACACCCGGGAACCAGTGCTCCAGCGCCACGACCCGCAGGGTCGCGAGCGCACGATCCACCAGCCCGGCCGGCAGAGCCCCACGGGCGCGGACCAGCTCGGGTCCCCGCGCGGCCACCGCCACACGGTGCCCTTCGGACAGGTCACAGACCTCCTGGGCCCGCACGGACAGCTCGTGCGTCCCGATCGTCCGCGCGTGAGCGATGATCTCCTGCTTGTCCAGCCCGGCCAGGGGCCGCAGCATCAGGCGCGAACAGCAGCGATCGATCTCCCGCAGGTGCCGCAGCGTCTGGCTGGACACCTGACCCACCGACTCGCCGGTGACGATCGCCGGGGCTCCGATGTGGTCGGCCAGCCGGTCGGCCGCCTCGACCATCAGCTGCTTCAGGATCACCTGGCGGAACGCCGGGGCGATCTCGCGCTGGATCGCCGCCTGGGTTTCAGCGAAGTCGACGATCCACGCCAGCGGGCTGGTGCCTCCGCCCCAGCGGTGCCACAGCTCGCGGCTCACCGCAAGCGCGTGGTCGGCCTGGGCGCAGCGCAGCTGGAGGTGGAACACGTCCATGGGGCTGCCCTTGCGCATCAGCATCCAGGCAGCCACCGGAGAGTCGAACCCGCCCGACACCATCGCCAGGCACGGCTCCTGGGTCCCCAAGGGCAGACCTCCGGGGCCATCGCGGCTGTCGTCGACCAGCCAGGCGCGGTCGTGCACGACGAGGACCTCGACGACCTCCTGGGGATCATCGAGGTTGACACCCGCCGAGTCGTGCAGGAGCGCCGAGCCGATCGCGCGTTCCGCGTCCATCGAGGACCAGCCGTGGTCGCCGTGGCGGCGGACGCGGACGGCGAAGATCCGGTCGCGGATGCGGTCGCGGACCCGGTTGGCCACGGCGGACACCAGGTCATCCACCGACCTGGCGCCGGGCAGCGGCCGCGCCCGCTCCACCCGGTGCACACCGAACGTGCTGCACGCCGCCGCCGTGACCGCGTCCGGGTCGTCGGCGGTCAGAAGCAGACGTCCGGCGTCGAGCTGATCGGCGACGAACGTCGCTCCCCGGCGGCGAGCGGCCGCCTGCAGGTTGTCCTCGAGGACGGTGCGGAACCGCCGCCGCGTCCGCGGTGACTTGGTGTAGACCTCACCGGCGAGTGTGACGATCAGTGCGTCGGCATGCGGCATCGGCGGTCTCCTGCAGGTGGCTCCAAGTCAGGGTAGGGCCCAACCCGGTCCCTGCGGGGCCCGAGGCGGAACGCGTGCCTGTACCCGGCCCTTCCCGACCGGGTGCCTGTGTCGCGTCGCGGTGCTGTGGTGGTGTACTGGCGCTCATGAGCCAGACCGCGGTGCCGTCGACGCGCGACCTGCTCCTGGGCGTCGCGCGTGCCGGCGGTGGGGCGGTGCTGTTCTCGCTCCCGATGCTGATGACCATGGAACTGTGGCAGTTCGGCGGGACGCTACGGCCGTGGCGGATCGCGACGTTCGTGGCGCTGACCCTGCCGTTGCTCGTGGCTCTGGCCCGCTACCTGGGGTTCCGCGACACGACCGGACTCGGGTGGGCCGATCATCTGGCCGACGGCTTGGTGGCCTACGCGGTGGGGGTGATCGCCTCGGCGGCGATCCTCACCATGATCGGTGTGCTGCACGCCGACCGGTCTCTGGGGGAGGTGGTCGGGATCGTCGCGATCGAGTCGGTCCCGGCATCGATCGGCGCGGCGATCGGACGCAGCCAGATCACCGCGGGTGTGGATCGCGCACGACGTGAGATCGAAGGCTACGGCGACGAGATCCTGCTGATGGGGGTCGGGGCGATCGTGCTCTCGTTCAACATCGCCCCCACCGACGAGATCCCTCTGTTGGCCCTACAGGTCGGGACCGTTCGGTCGCTCACGCTGTTGGTGATCTCGGTCGTGTTGATGCACGCGATCGTGTACGGGGTGGGTTTCCGCGGCCAGCACCGCTCGGACGCCCCGGTGTGGTCGGTGTTCTTCGGGTTCACCCTGGCCGGGTACGGGGTGGCGCTGCTGGTCTCGGCGTACCTGCTGTGGCTGTTCGGACGTTTCGACGACGTGGCGCTGATCGTCGCCGCGACCCGGACCGTGGTGCTGGCGCTGCCCGCGGCGCTCGGGGCGGCCGCCGCGCGGCTCCTGCTGTGACCCTCGGGGGCGGCGACGCCGGCAGCGATCGCGATCCGGTCGTGTTGGGATCGGGTACCCCGCTGCTGGAGTGGGTCATCGCTCTGATCGGTGCGGCTTTGGCCGTCGCCATCCTGGTGGTCCTGGTGCTGTCGGCCGTCAACCGCTCGGACGGGCCACCGCAGCCGCAGGCCAGGCCACATGCCACGGTGACACAGCCCGACAGCTACCTGGTCACCGTCGATGTGATCAACCGCGGCGGGACGGCCGCCACGGGGGTGCAGATCCAGGGTGAGCTCCACGCCAGCGGGGCGGTCGTCGAGCGCACCGAGGCCGTGGTCGACGTGCTCCCCCCATCGAGCAGTCGCCGGGTCGGGCTGGTGTTCGAACGTGACCCCGCAGCGCACGAGGTCCGCGTGCGGGTGATCGGCTTCGAGCAGCCGTAGCTCGCTGCCCCCGAGGCGGACATCGTCCGAACGTCCAACTCGTGGTACGGGGCCCGACGTTCGACCGCACGGCTGGGTCGCCGTACCGCCCGACCGGCGCTGGGCTGGCATCGACTGCGACATCGCCAAGGCGACCGAGGGAAGACACCCGTGAAGCACGACGAGTTCATCGGCTACGTTCAGGCGCGCGCCCGGCTCGACTCACGCGGTGCCGCCGAGCAGGCCACGCGGGCGACGCTGGAGACGTTGGCGACCCGACTCGGTGGCGGCCTGCCCAGCAACGTCGCGGCCCAGCTCCCACCCGAGCTAGGACTGCACCTCGAGCGCAGCGAGGACGAGACGGACCGATTCGGGATCACGGAGTTCTACGAACGGGTGGCACAGGTCGAGTCACCCGGCACCGACCTGCCGCAGGCGGCCTTCCACGCTCGCGCGGTGATCTCGGTGCTGCGCGACGCGGTCAGCCAGGGCACGGTCGACAACCTCCGCGCCGCGCTGCCGGCGGAGTTCTCCGAGCTGTTCACGTGGGAAGGCGGCCAGGCGGGCGCCTGACGGCTGCAAACCCGGCCAGCTCCGCGCGATATCGAGGAGGCCGCGTGCACGCCGACCCACAGCACGCTCTGGCCCAGAGTCAACGCACGCGACGGACGCAGCGACGTCGCCTGCTGGAGGTGCGAGGCCTGGTGGGCGGGCACCGCGCCCCGCACCGCGACATCCGACTGACGGCGGCAGACGGCACCCGGCTGGCCGCCTCGTTCCTGCCAGGGCCATCCCGCGACGCGCCCGTGGTCGTGATCGTCCACGGGTTCGCCGCGCACCGACGCAAACCCGCGTACGCCCTCCTGGCCGACGTGCTCGCCGGAACCATGTCGGTCCTCGCGCTCGACCTGCGGGGTCACGGCGACTCCGGCGGCTGGTGCACCCTCGGCGGCCGCGAACGGCTCGACGTCGCCGCAGCGCTGCGCGCCGTCCGCGAGGCCGGCCACCGGCGGGTCGCCGCGGTCGGCCTGTCGATGGGCGGGACCGCGGTGCTGCACGCCCTGGCGCACGGGGCGCCAGCCGACGCCGCCGTGGTCATCTCGACGCCGTCGGTGGTCGGCGTCGTGGAGACCCAGGCCCTGGCCGGCCTCGACGACGTGTGGCGAACCGCCTGGAAGCGGGTCGGCTTGCGGCTGCTGACCGGGGTCCGGCTGGCGGCGCCCCGCGGCTTCGACGCGCTACCGGACCCGCGCGAGCTGGCCGCCAAGGTCGACCTGCCGCTGCTGGTGGTGCACGGCGAGGACGACCACTTCTTCCCGTTCCGCCACGGCGCGCAGCTCCACGTCGCGGCGGCCGGACCGGCGACGCTGTGGCGCGAGCCCGCCGGGTTCGGGCACGCCGAGGACGGCATCACCCCGGCGTTCGCGGTGGCGCTGGGCCGCGCCGTCCACGCGGCGTTGTCGGCCGGTCGGTTCCCCGACCGCGACCGGGCCCGCCGCGTCAGGTGAGCGGCCCAGCCGGCCGACCCGTCCGGGCAGAGGTACGATGCCGGGGAATCCCATCGCTGGCGTCGACGCCAGCGGTCAACCACGAGATCGGGGAACGACGATGGAGAACACGCCAAGCACGCAGTCCATCACCGGACGCAACCTGCTGGGGTCCTCCGGCGGTTGCTCGTGCGGCTGCTGTGGGGACACGGCACCGGCTGCCAGCCGCGACGAGGAGATCGCCGAGCTCCAGCAGCTGCAGACCTCCGTCGAGGAGCGGCTCGCCGAGCTCGAGGGCCGCTGACCACGCTGGCGGCGGCGGTGGCCGGTTCACCGCTTCCCGGTTGTCACGCGCAGTGGTGCCACGGCTCGCGCAGCTCGTAGGTCCGTAGGTCCCAGATCGGCCCCGACAGCTCGTCGACCAGGGTCAGGCCCTGGTCGCCCACCTGGTCGGGGTCGCGTCGGGAAGCAGCATCGCCAGGCGGGTAGTAGACCACCTCGGTGAACCCGTCGTCGCCGTGGTCGGCGATCAACCCACCGACGACGTCCAGGCCGTGCTCGTAGATGTGGTGTTGGGCGGTCTCGGCCACCTGCTCCATCGCGTCGCGCAGCCCGGAGGTGCGGCCCTGGAAGATCTGCACGAAGCCGGAGGCGTCGGGGCGGTCGTCACCGAACGTCGCGACCGCGACGCAGTCGATGACGCGGGTGTCGGACAGGTGCTGTTGCAGGTCACGCCACCACGCATCCTGCTCCGGCCGCTGGCTGTTCAGCCGCGCTGCGAGCGGCGAAGCGAACCGCATGACCGAGATGAGGTGGCCGTCGTCGCTGATCCCCGCGGTCGACGCCAGCCAGCCGTCGGCGCCCGGCGCCAGGTCACGGACCCAGCGGTCGTAGGACCGGCGGACGGCTTGCGCGTCGTCGACGCCCGCCTGGACGATCTGGACGAAGATGTCGGTCAGTGCGACGAACCCGGCCATGAGGTCCCCTCAGCCGTCGCAGGCGCAGGTGTTGATCTCACGCACGATCGTCCCGTGGCCGGTGTGCAGGTGCGTCGTGCACGGCATGCACGGGTCGAAACTGCGCACGGCCCGGACCATGTCGATCCCGGTGTAGTCGTTGGGCTCGGCGATCCGTTCCAGGATGGGGGTGTTGAGCACCGACTCCTCGTACGCGCCGGGCTGGTCGAACGGGTCGCGCGGTGAGGCGTTGATCGTCGACGGGGTGCAGATCTGGTAGTTGACGATCTTGCCCTGGTCGAGCACGCAGTGGTGAGTCAACCAGCCCCGCCCCGCGCCCCACCAGCCCACGCCGAGGCGCTCGTCCTTGGGGATGCGGCGCTCGAGCTCCTTGTCGTTGACCGCGGCGACCCTGTCCTCGCCCCTCTTCAGCAGCTGGTGCGCGAGGACGACGTTCTGCAACGAGACCAGCTGCGAGAACAGGTAGTGGTAGGCACGGCCGCGGTTGCGCTCGAAGGCGTTCCAGACCTCTGGCACATCCCACTCGAACTCGGCCTCGGGCTGCATGCCCTTGGGCACCCGCATCCGCAGGCTGTGGCCAGTGGCCTCGTAGAAGTCGCTGGGCGGGTGCTTCTGCGCCAGTGCGGTCATCAACAGGCGGGCGTACGCGCCTGCCTCGACGGTCTGGCGGTCCCACCGCGGGGTGCACGCCCAGGTGTACTTGCCGCGGAAGTCCTTCGCGCCAGGCCGGGGCAGCGTGCGTTTGTTCCACGGGTGGTACGGGCTGAGCGGGTTTCCGAGCGGATCGGTGTCGTAACGCTGGTCGCCGTCGACCCACTCGTCGTACCAGGAGTGCTCGACGAACTCCTCGAGCCCCATGTTCATGTCGGTCAGGCGCGTGGTCACAAGCTCACCGTCGATGACCACACCGGGCGTGGACGGTCGCTGTTCGCCCCACTCGTTGCAGTTGGCGTAGGTGGCGTCGTACGCGTACGGGTCGTCCCAGTAGCCGGGATCGATCAGGTTGGCGCGGCGGGCCCCGACCTGCTTGTAGCGCTCGTCCGCCTCGTAGAAGAACTCGGAGATGTCGTCCCACACCGCGACCATCCGCTGGGCGTAATCGAAGGTGGCGGACAGGCGCGACTGGAACTCGTTCAGCGTCTGCAGCGTGAACGTGGTCGACACCCCTCCGGGCACGATCGTCTGGGGGTGCGGGTACTTGCCGTGCAACAGGGAGAACTGCTCACGCGCCACACGGGTGAAGTGCAGACCCTCGCGGTACAGCTCACCGGTCAGCGGGTTCAACGCCGCCATCAGGTCGGCCATGGTGTCGAACCCGTGGAAGTTCTGCCCCGGGCAGCTCCACTTCTCCGCCTTGGGCCACAGCTCGGGGTTCGTGCGCTTGACCACGGCCTCGGAGTAGTCCGGCCCGGCCAGCAGGTACAGGTGCAGCGGGTTGTCGTAGCCCATCTCGGCCGCTTCGCCGAGGTTGCGGATCACCGTGCCCAACGGCGGGGGCTGCAGCCCCCAGGCCATCTCGACGGCGTACGCGGCGGCGTGCGAGTGCACGCCACCGCACACCCCGCACGCCCGGGATGCGACGAAGATCGCATCACGGGGGTCTCGGTCCATCAGGATGACCTCGTACCCGCGGAACAGGGGCGCCTGCGAGTGGACGTTGAGGTGGCGGCCCTCGGACAGGTCGGCGGTCACATGCAGGGCCAGCGCCCCCGCGATGCGGGTCACCGGATCCATGCTCATGTCCTTGATGTGCCCGTTGCGGGCCATCAGCTCGTGGATGTGCGCGATCCGTTCCTCCTCGGTCATGCCGACCTCGGGGCGGGCGGTCGACACCGAGTAGGGGTCGGCGACGTCGCCGGTCAAGCGGGCGTTGCCCGCAGCGTCGAACTCGATCGGTAGGTTCTTGAAGCACACGCTGGCTTCCTCCTCGCTTCCGGTTCAGACGCCGCTGGTTCGCTGGTCGGTGGACCGGCGGGACCGGCGCCCACCGAGCAGCTGATGGTCGTCTACTCGGCGCCGCGCTCGGCGGTGTTGCGGTCGGTGCCGCCGGGAAGCGTTCGCTCGCGGGCCGGATCGCGCTCGTAGGTCCACTCGTGGCGCTTGCCCCAAGGCGCGACGTCGGCCTTGCCGGTGTCGTTCGAGCGCCGCAGCTTGTCGTAGATGCGGTGACCAGCCTCCTTCAAGCGCCCCGGCTCCTGCTTTCCCCGTGCCCACCCGGACGGCACGTCGTGGTGCAGGTCCCAGCGCACCTCACGGTTGAGGTGCTCGTTGGTGTACAGACGCATCGGCCGGATCAGGCTGCCCAGGATCCGCGACGCGGCCGTGGACACCGCCGACCCTGGCGGCACCTTGTAGAACGGCGTGAACTTGTCGGGGAAGCCGGGCATCGTGCACCCGATGCATGCTCCGCCGGCGTTCATGCACCCCCCGACGTGGTTGATCGCACCACGGGAGGTGATGTTGCAGTTGACGACCGGCCCCCAGCAGCCGATCTCGACCAGGCACTCGGGGTCGCCGAACTCCTGGGCGTAGCTTCCCTCCTCGTAGTAGGCGCCCCGCACGCAGTGGCGGTGCACCGTCTCGCCGAACAGCCACGCCGGCCGACCGATCTCGTCGAACTCGGGCAGGGGCCCGAAGCCCTGGAGGAAGTACAGGATGGCCGCGACGGTCTCGTTGAAGTTGTCGCCGATCGGGGCGCAGCCGGGGACGTTCACGACCGGCAGGCCGAAGGCGCTGCGGTAGTCCTGGCCGAGGAAGTCCATCATGCTCATCGCCCCGGTCGGGTTGCCGTCGGCCGAGGGGATCCCGCCCCAGGTGGCGCACGTCCCGATCGCGATCGACGCCGCCGCACCGGGTGCCAGACGCGCGATCCACTCGTCGGCGGTGACGGCGCGCTCTTCGCCGTCGGCGCCCCACGGCTCGTCGCCGTTGCCCGCCCAGTACCCGCCGGTCTCCATCGCGGCCGTCTCGTCGGTGATGGAACCCTCGAGGATGATCACGTACGGGGCGTTGAGCTCACCTCGCAGCGCGCGTTCGTGGGCCCGCAGGAAGTTGGGGCCCGACTCGAGGTTGACGACCGGGTGGTGCAGCACGATCTGTGGCAGGCCGGGATGGCTCCCCGTGAGCAGGTCCTCGATGGACGGCGTCGTGGCGCCGGTCACCGTTACCGTGCACCCGTCGCAGCTCATCCCGGAGAACCAGAACGCGTGGACCTTGTCCAGTGGTCCGAGACGGCTGACGTGGCTGCCCTTCGAGACCGGGTCGAGGTACTCCTCCATCGTGGCCCCGGCGAACAGCCCGAAGTCGCCGTACTCCTCGCGCTCGCGGAAGTTCTCCACCGACCCCAATGCGTCGAGGAGACGCTGTGCGGGGGTCTTGTCGGGTGCCTGGTGCCCTCTCAACGCGTTCTCCGGCCGTCGTTCGGCGATGCCTGCTTCGAACAGCGACATCCAAGACCTACATGTTGTCAACATATAGTGCTAGTGCCCAACCACACCATCCGCCGAGGCGGCGTCGGCCGGCCGGTCGGGCATGCAGCGACGCGCTGGGGTCGGACGACTTCGATCGCGGCCGTGTCCACCTGGCAACCGCCCCCGGCGGCGAGGACGCCGACCTGGAGGCTGGATAGGGTGGTGGCGTCACTGTCGAACAACGATGGCCGATGCTGCAGCCCGAACCTCGATGTGCGCGCGGAACGCCGCGTCGTCCCCGTCAGGGCGTCGCTCGGTCGCCGTCGCGATGGACGACTCGGAGCCGGCGGCGGTGAGCATCGATGAGTTGCGTGACGTCACTGCCAGGATGCTCCGCAGGCACGTCGGCGACGAGAAGGCCGACCGCTACGTTGCCTGGCACGATGCTCCTGAGCGGGCTCTGCCGCTGATCGTCCTGATCGGTGGGGCGACCGGGGCCGGGAAGTCGACGGTCGCCACACATGTGGCCTACCACCTCGACATCACCCGGGTCATCTCCACCGATGCCATCCGAGAGGTGATGCGCAGCACGATGAGCCCACAACTGGCGCCGAGCCTGCACAGCTCGTCCTTCCAGGCGGCAGACGCCGTCCCTGCCGTGTTCGCACACGGCTCCATCGACCGGCTGATCATCGGGTTCCTGCATCAGGCGTCGGTCGTGGCCGTCGGCGTCCGGCACGTGCTTCAGCGCGCCGTCGTCGAGAAGCAGGACATGGTCCTGGAGGGCGTCCACCTCGTCCCGGGGACGCTGGACCTACCCAGCGTCGACGACGCGCTGACCGTGCAGGTCGTCCTGGAGATCGAAGACGCCGAAGCTCATCGGAGTCGCTTCACAGATCGCTCGGATGGCGAGGACCGACCGCAACAGCGCTACCTCGACCACTTCGACGAGATCCGGCGCATCCACGACGAGGTGCTTCGCCGTGCGCGCGAGCACGACACCCCCACGGTGCGCTCGGCTGCGCTCGATGCCACCGTCGCGCAAGTCACGGGGTTGGCCGTCGAGGCCATCACACGACATCAGCAGGCGTGACCCATCCCGGGGACGCCAGTGCAGGCAGGTCTGCTGGGCTTGGCAGGTCTGCTGGTGCCAGGCCGCGTCACATCCCGTTGAGGTGGTTCGCCAGCGTGGCCTTCTTGTGGGCAGCGGTGTTCTTGTGGATCACACCCTTGCTCGCTGCCTTGTCGTAGTGCTTGGCGGCGACGCGGTAGGCCTCCGCGGCGACCTCACGGTCGCCGATCTCGACTGCTTCCCGGAAGCGCCGGCTGTAGGTCTTCAGCATCGAGCGCACCGCCTTGTTGCGGTCGCGGCGCACGATGTTCTGGCGGTTGCGCTTGATCTGGGACTGGATGTTGGCCACGGCGGGTACGACTCGTTCCACGCTGACAAGGGACGCAACCCGATCCAGGCTGCGCGGGGAGGTTACCACGGGCATCGCCGGCAACCAACCGTGACCCTGGTCGGTACCCTGGCCGTGTCTCCCTGAGCGCCCGGCCCGTGCGCTCGTCGACGATGAGGTCGCTTCCCTGTCGTGACGTACCCGATCGAGCGCATCCGCAACTTCTGCATCGTCGCCCACGTCGACCACGGCAAGTCGACGTTGGCTGACCGCATCCTGCAGCACACCGGGTTGGTGGACCCGCGCAAGATGCGCGACCAGTACCTCGACCGCATGGACATCGAGCGTGAACGGGGTATCACGATCAAGGCGCAGGCGGTGCGTATCCCGTACCGCCCGCCGGGGGCGGGTGAGCAGTACCTGCTGAACCTGATCGACACGCCTGGGCACGTGGACTTCTCGTACGAGGTCAGCCGGGCGCTGAACGCCTGTGAGGGGGCGGTGCTCCTCGTCGACGCGGCCCAGGGGATGGAGGCCCAGACGATCGCGAACCTGTACCTGGCGGTGGACGCCGGCCTCGAGATCATCCCGGTGCTGAACAAGATCGACCTCCCGGCCGCGCGCCCCGAGCAGATCGCCCGCGAGATCGTCTCCATCCTCGGCGGTTCGGTCGACGACGTCTTCGCGATCTCGGCCAAGACCGGCGAAGGCGTCCCCGAGCTCCTCGACCGCATCGTGCAGGCGGTGCCCGCCCCGGCCGGGGACCCGGATGCGGCGACTCGCGCGCTGGTGTTCGACTCGATCTACGACCCCTACGTCGGTGTGGTGGTGTACTTCCGGGTCGTCCACGGGCGGCTGCGCCGCGGCGATCGCATCCGCCTGATGGCCACCGGGTTCGAGTCGGAGATCCACGAGCTGGGTGTCATCTCTCCCGAGCCCTCCCCGGTCGACGCGCTGGGGCCCGGTGAGGTCGGTTACCTGCACGCCTCGATCAAGGAGGTGAGTCAGGCCAAGATCGGTGACACGATCACGCTGACCGACCGCACCCGCGCGGCGGCGCAACCGCTGCCCGGCTACCGCGACCCCCTGCCGATGGTGTTCAGCGGTCTGTACCCGGTCGACTCCGACGACTTCCCGCTGCTGCGCGAGGCGCTCGACCGCCTACGCCTCAACGACTCGTCGTTCGTCTACGAGCCCGAGACGTCCACGGCGCTGGGCTTCGGCTTCCGCTGCGGTTTCCTGGGACTCCTGCACCTCGAGATCGTGATGGAACGCCTCGAACGCGAGTACGACATCCCGCTGGTGGCCACCGCCGCGAGTGTCCGTTACCAGGTCGTGCTCGAAGACGGCGCACAGCATCCCGAGCAGACGATCGAGGTCTCCAACCCCCAGGACCTGCCGCCCCCCAACCGGATCGCACGGATCGAGGAGCCCACAGTCCGCGCGATGATCCTCACACCCGCCGAGTACGTCGGTGCGGTCATGCAGCTGTGCGAGGGGCGCCGCGGGCAGATGGTGGCGATGGAGTACCTGTCGGAGGAGCGCGTTGAGCTGCGCTACCGGTTGCCGCTGGCGGAGATCATCACCGACTTCTTCGACCACCTGAAGTCGAAGACCCGCGGCTTCGCGTCACTCGACTACGAACGTGACGAGTACCAGCCGGGCGACCTCGTCAAGGTCGACATCCTCCTCAACGGGGAGCCGGTCGACGCCTTCAGCAACATCGTCCACCGCGACAAGGCCTACGACTACGGCAAGGCGATGGTCAGCAAGCTGAAGGATCTGATCCCGCGCCAGCTCTTCGATGTCCCGATCCAAGCCGCGATCGGGAGCAAGATCATCGCCCGCGAGACCATCAAGGCCAAGCGCAAGGACGTCCTGGCCAAGTGCTATGGCGGTGACGTCTCGCGCAAGCGCAAGCTGCTCGAGAAGCAGAAGGCCGGCAAGCGGCGCATGAAGATGCTCGGGTCGGTGGAGGTCCCTCAGGAGGCGTTCGTCGCCGCACTCAAGGTCGGCGGGGGCGGCCAGGAGGTCCCAGGTCGGTGAGCAGCTCGAAGCGGTGGCTGAGGCAACCCCTGGAGTGCGGCGACAAGGCCGGGTTCGGCGTGTACCTGCACGTCCCCTTCTGTGCGCACCGCTGCGGCTACTGCGACTTCGCCACCTACGACGACCGCTCTCACCTGATCGGCCGCTACACAGCGCGACTGCGGACGGAGATCACGAGATGGGCCCAGCGGGGCCCCTGGCCGGCAGTCACCTCCGTGTTCGTGGGCGGGGGCACACCGACGCTGCTGCCCGCCGACGACCTCGCCGGCCTGATCGCGGCGGTGCGGGCGTCGTTCGACGTCGCACACGATGCGGAGATCACGGTCGAAGCCAACCCGGAGACGGCCGACCAGGCTGGCTTCCGGACGCTGGCGGACGCCGGCGTGAACAGGATCAGCCTCGGGGCGCAGTCGTTCGCCCCGCATGTCCTGGCCACGCTGGAGCGGCGACACGACCCCGACCGGGTCCCGGCCGCCGTCGCGACGGCGCGGGCAGCCGGGATCGCCCAGGTCAACCTCGATCTCATCTACGGAACACCGGGGGAGACCGACGCGGACTGGGCCGGGAGCCTCGCCGCGGTGCTGGCCTGCGAGGTCGACCACGTCTCGGCGTACGCGCTCACCGTCGCGGCCAACACCGCGTTCGGCCGGGCGGTCGCGCACGGCCGCATCCGGGAACCCGACCCCGACCTGCAACGGCGCCGTTTCGACGTCGGCCGCCAGATCCTGGCTGACGCCGGCTTCGACCACTACGAGGTGTCGAGCTGGGCGCGGGGCGCGTCACGACGATCCCGTCACAACGTCCTGTACTGGCGGCACGGGGACTACCTCGGCTTGGGGGTCGGTGCACACGGTCACCGCTCCGGTCGCCGTTGGTGGAACCACCGCTCGATCGAGCGATGGTTCGAGGACCCGATCGCCGGCCACGAGGACCTGACCGTCGACGAACGTGCGATGGAGCGTCTGTTGCTCGGCCTGCGGGTCCGCGAGGGCCTGCACCCGGCCGACGTCCCGCCGCTGGACGCGGCCGCGGTCGACGACGCTGTGGGAGCCGGCCTGTTGCAGCTGTCCTGCGGTCGTTTCCAGGCCACCGCCGACGGTTGGTTCCTCCTCGACGAGCTGATCCGCCGGCTGGCTTGAGACTGTCAGGCTGCTCCGTTCAACTCCCGGATCGCGTCCTTGACGAGCCGCTTCACGCGGGTTTCGCGTCGGTTGACCTTGACCCGGTGCACGATGAGCCACAGCGAGAACGCGGCGAGCGCAGCACCGGTCGCCGCGAGCAACGCGCGCCTCACCATCTCGTCGCGGGGAGGGAACGCGTCGGCCAGCTCCACGAGCTGGGTGTCGATCCGCGTGCGGATCGCCTCGATCTCCCTCACCGTCCGAGTTGGGTCCTGGCCCATTCGGCGTCCTCCTTCAAGGTCTGCTTGGTGGTCTGCGGCGTCATCGACGGCTGCTGCAGGCGCTTGAACCCGTACAGCGCCGCGCCGCCGGCCACGACCAGGAAGAAGACGGTCACGATGATCCGCGACAGCCAGGGTGCCATCACCTCGTCCAACCCGAAGGCAGCGGCGCTGGCCATAAAGCCCAGCGCGAACAGCCCCACGACCCCCGCCACGATGAACGCCGCCAGACCCCGGATCCGGGCCTCCACGGCGGCGAGGATCTCGATCCGTGCCAACTCCACGTGCTTGTAGGCCAGCCGCTGTGTCTCGTCCAGCAGCGAGCGCACGATCTCTGTGGGCGGCCGGCCGTCGGGCGGCGGGACCCGCTGCGTGCGCGGCGGGGTGGTGGACGGCGTGGTGGACGGCGTGGTGGACGTGCTCAGCAGAGCCTCCCGCGGTCGGGTTGCGACTCGAGTTTCTCGCAGTCACCCGTGCGGCCGCGTGGACGAACGGACGGTCACGACCGGGGCGCGAGGCGTGGCGGTACCATCCCGTCCGACTCCGCGTGGGACCCCGCGCCTGTGAGGAGGTGCCGAGCGCCCGTGTCCGACGACCCCGCGTCCCTCGAGCCGCGCAAAGCGGCGATCCTCACCGCGATCGTGCGCGAGTTCGTCGACAGGGCCGAGCCGGTCGGCTCCAAGCGGATCGTTGAGTCGTACGGCTTGGAGGTGTCCGCCGCGACCGTGCGCAACGACATGGCGGCGCTGGAGGAAGCCGGATACATCGCCCAGCCGCACACCTCGGCCGGCCGGGTCCCGACGGACAAGGGGTACCGCTACTTCGTGGACGCGATCGACGAGCTGCGCCCGATCGGTGAGGCCCAGCGGGCCGCCCTCCGGGGCTTCCTGTCCGAAGCGCGTGACCTCGAGGACCTGCTGCGTCGCACCACCTCGGTGTTGTCGCGCCTCACCCGGTACGCCTCGCTGGTGCTGGCACCGGCCCTGGACCGGTCCCGCCTGAAGCTGGTCGAGCTGGTCGGCCTGGCTCCCCAGACCGTCCTGGTGCTGCTGATCGCCGACACCGGCCGCGTCCAGAAGCGGCTGATCGAGCTGTCGGCTCCGGTCGGTGCCCTGGAGGTCGAACGGACCCGCACGGTGTTGAACGAGACCAGCGCGGGTCTGGCCATGACCGACGTCCCCGGTGCGGTGAGTTCCTTGGTCGACGCCGCCCCGCCGGAGCTGCGCGAGCTCATCGAGCACGTCTCGACCGCCGTCGGCACGGAACTGGTCCACCCCGACCCCGACCGGGTCTTCGTCGGCGGCCAGGCGGCCCTGGCCGCCGAGGGGACGTTCGAAGGGTCGGAGCTGCAGCAGGTGTTCGAGCTCCTCGAGGAGCAGGTCACGCTCGGCCGGGTGCTCACCGAGTCGGCGTCGCTGGACCGGCCGCTGGTCCGCATCGGCGAGGAGAACGAGCCGATCGAGCAGCTCAGGGCCGCCTCCATCGTCGCCACCGGCTACGGGCGGCAGGTGCCGGGATCTCTCGGGGTGCTGGGTCCCACCCGGATGGACTACCCGATCGTGCTCGCCGCCGTGCAGGCGGTCGCCGAACATCTCCAGGCGATGTTGCGGGAACTGACCGACGGTGGCGGCGCGGGGGACCACGGGGGTCTTCGTGGCTGACCTCTACGCCCTCCTGGGAGTGCCGCGCGATGCGTCCCAGGACCAGATCAAGCGCGCCTACCGGCGCAGAGCCCGCGAACTGCATCCTGACGCCGGCGGCGACGCGGATGCCTTCAAGCAGGTCACCCACGCCTACGAGGTGCTGTCCGACCCTGGGCGCCGGACCCGCTACGACCGGTTCGGTGACGACGCGACGCGTGCAGCCAGCTCCGATCCGTTCGGCTTCGGTGGCGGTTTCGGCGGTCTCGGGGACGTGTTCGATGCGTTCTTCGGGACGGGGTTCACCACGTCGAGCCGTCCGCGCACCGACGAACCGGGGCGTGACGTCCTCGTCGGCATCGAACTGGACCTCGAGGAGGTTGCCGTCGGCACCCAGCGCGAGGTCACGATCGACACGGCGGTGCAGTGCGAGCGCTGCGACGGCAGCGGTTCGGCGGGCGACGGCGGACCGGTCACCTGCCGGACGTGTGGGGGCGCCGGCCAGGTCCGTCGGGTGGTGCGCTCGGCGTTCGGACAGATGGCGACCGTCCGGCCCTGCCCGGATTGCCGTGGCTCCGGCCGGACGGTCGGGGACCCGTGCCCGCGCTGCCAGGGGGAAGGCCGTCACGGCGAGCGGCGAACCGTCACGATCGAGGTCCCGCCCGGGGTCGAGCACGGTGATCGGCTGCGCGTATCCGCTCGGGGCGAGGCTGGACGCCGCCGCGCTCGGACCGGAGACCTGTTGGTCGAGGTCCGCATTCGGCCGCACGAGGTGTTCACCCGCGACGCCCGCGACCTCACCTGCGACGTGTCGGTCCCGTTGGTCCACGCCGCGCTCGGCGCCACGCTCGAGGTCCCGACGCTGACCGGGCAGACCACCACGGTGGAGTTGCCGGCCGGCACGCAGCCCGGCGACGTCCTGACGATCCGCCGGGCGGGTTTGCCCCGCCGCGGCGGCCACGACCCGGGGGCGCTTCACGTTCGGGTGAACGTCGAGGTGCCGCGCGTGTCGTCACCGGAGGAGGAGGAGTTGCTCCGGCGGTTCGCCGAGGTCCGCGGCGAGCAGGCACCACCGACCGGTCGCGGTCTGTTCCGCCGGCTCCGCGAAGCCTTCCGCTGACCGTCGTCGCCGCAGCCGGCTGACCGAACCAGACGTCCGCCGACCAAGCCTCTCGACAGTCGTACCGGGTACACTGGCTGTCAACCCCGACCACAGCGTCGCCGCGAGGAGCACGCGCGCCACTTGAGTAGCAGCCCACAGCCTTCCCCGACGCCCCAGCCGTCGTCGCCCGGCACCGCCCCGGTCACCTCCGCCAAGGTCCTCGTCCCCGGCGACCGCTCGATGGTCGCGCTGCTGGGGACCCGAGACGAGCTGCTCCGGTTGGTCGAGGAAGCCTTCGACGCCAGCGTTCACGTCCGCGGCAACGAGATCTCGGTCACCGGCCACCCCGACGAGGTCGATCGGGTGGTGCGCCTCTTCGAGGAGCTGCTGAGCCTCCTAGGTCGCGGCCAGGGCCTGGACCGAAGCGTCGTCGGCCAGACGATCCGGATGGTCCGTGCGAACGCTCCCGAAGCGCCGTCGCAGGTGTTGAGCCACGCGGCGCTCACCCATCGCGGACGGACGATCCGTCCCAAGACGCTGGGTCAGAAGCGTTACCTGGATGCCATCGCAGCGAACACCGTCACCTTCGGGATCGGACCGGCCGGGACCGGCAAGACCTACCTGGCGATGGCCGCCGCCGTACAGGCCCTGCGCGCGCGCGAGGTCAACCGGCTGATCATCACCCGTCCCGCGGTCGAAGCCGGTGAGAGCCTGGGGTACCTCCCCGGGACGCTCCAGGAGAAGATCGACCCGTACCTGCGGCCGTTGTGGGACGCGCTGCACGACATGATGGACGCCGAGGATCTGGTCGCACACGTCGAGCGCGGCACCATCGAGGTGGCTCCACTCGCGTACATGCGGGGCCGCACGCTCAACGACTCGTTCATCGTCCTCGACGAGGCGCAGAACACGACCGCGGAGCAGATGAAGATGTTCCTCACCCGTATCGGGTTCGGCTCCAAGGCGGTCGTGACCGGAGACATCACGCAGGTTGATCTGCCGGCGGGGCGCCACTCGGGGCTCCGTGTCGTCCGAGACATCCTCGCCGACATCGACGGGGTGGTTTTCGCGTACCTGGCCGCCGGCGACGTGGTACGCCACCAGATCGTCCAGCGGATCGTCGAAGCCTACGAACGTCACGCTGACGAGGAGGATCGCCGCACCGCGCAGGCTCCGGGTCGTCTGTGACCGATGGCCGTCTTCGTCGCCGACGAGCAGGACCATCCAGTCGACAGCGACGACCTCGCTGCCTTGGCCCGTCACGTCCTGGACGCGCGCCGCGTCCCACCGGACATGGAGTTGTCGGTCATCCTGGTCGACGAGGACACGATCGCGGCCCTCAACGCCCACCACATGGGTGAGGAGGGTCCCACGGACGTCCTCGCCTTTCCGATCGACGAGCCGGGGGAGTCCCCGCCGGGCGTGCCTGCCATCCTCGGTGATGTCGTGCTCGCACCCGGCGTCGCCGAGCGTCAGGCTGCGCAGCTCGGGCGCCGCGTCACCGACGAGCTGCGGCTGTTGACCGTCCACGGGATCCTGCACCTGCTGGGCATGGACCATGCCGACCCGGCGGACGAGCGGGAGATGTCGGCGGTGACGCAGGAGCTGTTGGACAGCTACCGCGAGGCGGGACGTTGAGCGTCGCCGTGGGTGTCATCCTCGTCGTCGCGCTGGTGGCCTTCGCGAGCTTCCTCGGCGCGTCCGAGACCGTCTTGACCCGGATCGGGGTGGTGCGCGCCCTGCGGCTCGATGAGGAAGGCGCGCCGGGGTCGAAGCAGCTGCTGTGGCTGGTCGAGCACCCGGCACGCGGGTTGAACGTGCTGCTGCTGCTGACGATCGTGACGCGTGTCACCGCCGCGGCGGTCCTCACGGCGGTCGCGTTGCGGGCGGGGTCGCTCGTCACGGTGGTCGCGGTAGCTTTGCTCGCGATCTTCAGCTTCGTCCTGGCGGAGGTTGCGCCGCGTAGCTACACGCTGCGCAACCTCGACACGGTCGGGCTCCGCGTCGCCCCGGCGATCGCGTGGCTGGCGCGCGCTCTGCAGCCGGTGGTGCGGTGGCTGATCGCCGCCGGCGGGGCGGTGGCGCCACATGCCGGGGCCGGACCGTTCGCATCCGACGAGGAGCTGCGCCGACTGATGCGCTCCACCGACGAGGACGAGCAGGCGGACGGCCAGATCGAAGAGGACGAGCGGCAGATGATCCACTCGATCTTCGAGTTGGGCGCCACGGTCTGCCGGGAGATCATGGTTCCGCGCCCCGACATGGTGGTCGTCGAAGCCGACGCGCCTCTCGCGGCGGTGGTGCGGACCATGGTCCACAGCGGCTTCTCACGCGTCCCGGTGTGGGCAGATGAGCGCGACCACATCGTGGGGGTGGTGTACGCCAAGGACATCCTGGGGCTTCTCGGCGACGGCGACGACGTGGACGGCTGGCAACAGCTGATACGCACGCCCACCTTCGTGCCTGAGTCCAAACGCGCCGACGACCTGCTCCGTGAGCTGCAGAACCAGAAGGTGCACCTGGCGATCGTCGTCGACGAGTACGGCGCGACGGTCGGGCTGGTCACGATCGAGGACATCCTCGAGGAGATCGTCGGCGAGATCGTCGACGAGCACGATCACGAGGAGCCACCGGTTTTGCACCTCGACGAGCGCCGGTTGCGGGTCAGTGCGCGCATCACGGTGCACGACCTCAACGAGCTTCTCGACGCCGAGCTGCCCGAGGACGAGGGCTGGGACACGGTGGGGGGCCTCATGATCGGCCTGCTGGGGCGCGTCCCCGAACCGGGCGAGGCCGTGCAGGTCGACGGGTTCACGTTCGTCGCCGAGCGCGTGCAGGGCCGCAGGGTCAGCAAGGTCCTGGTCACCCGCCCCGAGGAGGAGCCCAGCCGGGCTGAGGCGTCATGAGAGGCGCGGCCCGACCCGGACATGCGGTCGACGAGGCCGACCTGCTGCGGCGAGCACGGGCCGCGCGGGAGCGTGCGTACGCCCCGTACTCCGGCTTCCGGGTCGGGGCGGCGGTCCTGACCGAGGATGGGCGCCTCGCTGAGGGCGCGAGCGTCGACAACGCCGCAGCCCCGCTGGCACAGTGCGCGGAGCGGGTCGCGATCCAGGCGTTGGTGGGGACTGGCGTGCGCTCGCCGATCGTGGCTGTCGCGGTGGTCGGCGACGGCAACGACCCGTGCGTGCCGTGCGGGGCGTGCCGGCAGGTGATCTTCGAGTTCGGTCCGGAGGCGGTCGTGTACGCCAGCGGCGACGCTGGGCGGCCGCTGGTGGCATCGATCCGAGAGCTGCTGCCACACGCGTTCGGTCCGGTGCGCTTGGCGCAGGCCCGCAACACCGGGGCGCGAACGTTCCCGGAGACGCCGTGAGCGAGCTGGATCTCGGCGCCATCCTGGCCTCCGACGACGAGGAGGTCGCCGAGGATCACCGGTCGGGGATCGTGTGCCTGGCGGGACGGCCCAACGTGGGCAAATCCACGTTGCTCAACGCCATGGTCGGGTCGAAGGTGGCGATCGTCACCCCGGTGCCGGGCACCACCCGCAACGCGATCCGCGGTGTGGTGTCGCGGCCCGACGTGCAGCTGGTGTTCATCGACACCCCCGGGATGGCCAAGCCCCGCACCCTGCTGGGCCGCCGCATGAACGATCTGGTCAAGCGGACCTGGTCGGGCGTGGACGTCGTGTGCTTCCTGGTGGACGCCGATGCGGGCATCGGGCGGGGCGACGCGTTCATCGCCGAGCAGTTGGCTGAGGTCGGTTCTCCGGTCGTGCTGGTGGTCAACAAGGAGGACCGCGTCTCGCGCGACGGCCTCCTTCCGATCCTCGCACGGGCCGACGAACTGGGGGACTGGGCCGAGATCGTTCCGACCTCGGCCGTGACCGGCTTCAACGTCGAGCACCTCGCCGACGTTCTCGCCGGATACGTTCCCGAGGGGCCGCCGCTGTTCCCGCGCAACATGGTCACCGATCAGCCGGAGCGGCAGCTGATCGCCGAGATCCTCCGCGAGAAATTCATCACCCGGGTGTTCGAGGAGGTGCCGCACTCGATCGCGGTGGTTGTGGAAGAGGTTGAGGAGGAGGCGCCGCGGCACGACAGCGGACCTGGCCTGATCCGGATCTTCGCGTCCGTCTACGTCGAGCGTGACAGCCAGAAGGCGATCGTGATCGGGCGCGGGGGAGCCGTGCTGAAGAAGGCCAACACGCAGGCGCGCCAGGAGCTGGAGACGCTGCTGGGGGCGCGTGTCTTCCTCGATGTTCGCGTGAAGGTCGCCAAGGAGTGGCAGCGCGATCCCCGCCGCCTGGAGCGCTTCGGGTACTAGGACTAGGTGTCGGACGCACTTACCCGGGCCGCCGGAGACCTGATATGTGTCGGCAGTCCCCTACCTGCGAGGCGAGGGCCGCTTTGCGGCCGACACGGACACGGCGAGCGAAGAGGTTTCACCGGTGGCTGCGGGCGTCGAGGACACGCGTTCGGTCATGCCATGGCTGTCATTCTCTCGGCTAAGACGACAACAGCCGCCGATTGCGGGCCAATGTTAGGGCAGTCGTCCGTGGATTCAACACTCTTCGTCAGTCTGTCGCGATCGAAGGTATTGGTATGCGCCTAGAATTCCTTGCAGGGCTGGCTATCGTGACGATCATCGACGCCTTCCAGAATCAGTTCGACAAGGTGGGCATCGACGTACTCGCGGACGTGTGTCTGGCGCTCTCCGGCTGGACCGCCAGCGCCTCGGCCACCGCCAGTGCCGACGCGCCGTAGGCAAGTCCGATCTCGATGATGGAGTGGACACCCTGGGACTGCAGTAGGGCCGTGAGGGCATCAGCATCCGTCCCGGGAAGTGACACCGTCTCGAAGTCTCCTGGTATCCGCTCACGCGGTGGTCCGGCACTCGAAGGCCTCGACCGTGCAGTGCGGATGACTGCAATGAGTTCATCCATGCGCTGACCAAGCTGCCGAGTGCACTGGAGCCTACAGGCGGCCCCGGTGCCGGTGACGCGGCACTTCACTCCATGGCCGGCCCCGCTCAGTTCAACCCTTGCGCCACACCCGGACCCGCGTCCCGCGGTGGCGGAAGCCGGAGCAGGCCGTAGCGGCGTTTGTTTGCGGACCCGCCCGGACTACCGCATTCAGGAGCCGTGCAGCTGGGCGCGAACCGCGCGACATTCCCCGTTCTGGGGGGTCCCTTAAGGTCCAGATTCCCGCACATAGTTACTGACGCGCATGAGTGGGCGTCGCGTGAACCACCGGAAGGCCTGAACGGGTTCGAGAGGGACGTCATCCCGACCTGGTCGACAGACATGACGGGCAGAGGGACCAGCGTGTCGTCTCCCCTCCCCACGTCACCGGCGTAGAGGCACCGACGGATGGCATCGAAGTTCGCGAGACGGTTGCACCGTGGGGGAACGGCGCGCCGGATTGCGTGGTCTGCGGCCCGACCACGGACGTTCACAGGGGTTGCCGACGCCATCGACGAGGAGCGGAGCGCCGCCCGGGTTCGGCGCGACGTCGGCGACCGCCCGTCGGTCGTCCG